>JAIPEF010000054.1 GCA_021737265.1 Desulfocapsa sp.
CCGGGCCTTCGCAGGTATACACTTTTCAGTCTTCAACCCCAATCAAAAATCAATCAGCTCCACATCAAATACCATGGTCGCATTGGGAGGAATAGGACCGCGTCCTGATGGACCATAACCAAGGCTGGAGGGTATAATAAGAACCCGTTTTTCACCCTTCTTCATGGAGAGCAGGGCCTCGTCCCAGCCTTTGATCACTCGTCCCTGTCCAACAGGGAAATCAATTGGGGTGCCACGGTCAACGGAAGAATCAAATTGGGTGCCGTCCAGGAGTTTACCGGTGTAGTGAACTTTAACCATACTTCCAACCGCAGGTGTTTCACCCGCACCTTCAGCAACTACTACGTATTTAAGGCCTGAGGGGGTGGTGATTGCATCGGGCCACTGGCTCTTGATCTGCTCCAGAGCTTCTTCCATGGCAGCAAGTTCCTTCTCTTTGGCACGTTCTTCCATGCTTTCAAGGAGAGAGTCAAAAGCAGCCTGATCACTTTTGAAGGCCTTGGCCTTGTCACCTACACGGATAATTTCAATAGTCTTGATAGTATCGCCCTTGGCGATGGTGTTGACCACGTCCTGACCGGAAACAACATGGCCGAAGACGGTGTGTTTTCCATCAAGGTGCGGGGTGGGCACATGGGTGATAAAGAACTGACTGCCATTGGTCCCGGGGCCTGCATTGGCCATGGACAGTATACCTGGGGCGCTGTGGCGGAGAGTGGGATCTATTTCGTCGGGGAAGGTGTAGCCCGGGCCACCGGTTCCAGTGCCTAAGGGGCAACCGCCCTGGATCATAAAGTTAGCAATAACCCGGTGAAAATTAAGGCCGTCATAAAAGCGGACGCCATCTTTTCCTGCGCCACCGCCAAGTTTTTTTGTGCCTTCGGCAAGTCCAACAAAGTTGGCTACGGTGAGTGGTGTTTTTTCGTATTCCAGTGCGCAGACGATATCGCCTTTGTTCGTAACGAATTTGGCGTACAGTCCATCTGCTAATTTGCTCTCTGCCATTACAGGTTCTCCAAATGAAGTAAATAAAAGAAAAGTTGTTGCGATTAATGAAAGTAGTATTTTATGCATGATTATTCCTTCTGAAAAAGGGGATGTGAAAAAAAACAACAGGCCTATCAATACCAAATCACAGCGAAGAAAAAAAGGAAAATAGGAAAGGAAAATTCTATTCACCGGGTTTTGCTGAAACATACCCGATTCCTGTTGACTCCAGCCCGTATCTTGAGTTTAATGTCATAATTTTGTCTGCATCGTTTATCTCTTCAAGTCGACTCCTGTCTGGAATGAACAGCTGCGACATCAGTAACATATAAGAATAAAACATTTATTTAAAGGGCGTTTGTTCCTTGAATTATTACCCGAAAATGAAAAATAAGGGAAATATATGAAAGCATTAATTGCCTTGGAAGACGGAACCATCTTTGAAGGTCGTTCTTTTACCGGATCCGGAGAGGCTGTTGGTGAAATTGTCTTTAATACCTCAATGAGCGGTTATCAGGAAATTCTCACCGACCCCTCCTATACCGGTCAGATTGTCACTATGACCTATCCTTTGATTGGAAATTACGGGGTAAATAAAGAGGATATGGAGTCAGCATCTGTTCATCCTCGAGCGTTTCTTATGAAGGAGTACAACGGCTATCCATCAAATTTTCGCTCCGAACAGACTCTTGCAGAATTTCTGAAGGACTACAACGTTCTTGGAGTAGAAGGTTTTGATACCCGTGCCCTGGTACGGCATATCCGCATCAGAGGTGCCATGAAAGGCATTGTCTCCACCACGGATCTTGATTATGAATCCCTGATAAGCAAGGCTCGCTCCTGGACGGGGCTTGTGGGACAGGATATGGTGAGCCGGGTGACTTGTACGGAACCCTATGGCTGGGCAGATAACAGACCGGTTCCGGGAACTGATTTTTCCACGGCTCAGGCAGGAATGGAGAATCCTTTAAAGGTTGTGGCCTTTGATTTTGGCCTGAAATACAATCAGTCTCGCATTCTCACTGAAAAAGGATGCCAGGTGCAGGTGGTACCCGCTTCAACCGATGCGGCAACAGTACTTGCTATGAATCCGGACGGCATCTTTCTCTCCAATGGCCCTGGTGACCCTGAAGGTATACCGGGGGTGGTGGCGACTATTCAGGAGCTCCTTGGTAAAAAAACCATCTTTGGTATCTGCCTTGGTCATCAGATTCTGGGACTTGCCTATGGCGGGAAAACATTTAAACTGAAATTTGGTCACCGGGGCGGTAATCAGCCTGTCAAAGATTTGAGCACCGGTAAAGTGGAAATAACCTCTCAGAATCACGGATTTTGTGTGGACATGGAGAGCTTGAATCCTGACGAAGTGGAGCTTACCCATATTAATCTTAACGATGATTCTGTAGAGGGAATGCGTCATAAAAGGTATCCGGCCTTCTCTGTCCAGTATCATCCGGAACATGCTCCCGGCCCACACGATGCAATCTATCTTTTTGATAGATTTATAGAGATGATGCGGAAGTAACCCTTAAAAGAACTCAACGTTGATAAACTCGTAAAAACACGAAAAACCGTCTCCCATGCCAAAACGAACAGACATAAAAAAGATTCTCATCATTGGTTCCGGCCCCATTATCATCAGTCAGGCCTGCGAGTTTGATTACTCAGGTGCCCAAGCCGTCAAGGCACTCAAGGAAGAGGGGTACGAGGTGGTACTCATCAACTCCAACCCGGCCACCATCATGACCGATCCGGAACTTGCTGACAGTACCTATATCGAACCAATCACGCCAGAGATGGTCATCAAGGTCATTGAAAAGGAACGTCCGGATGCGCTGCTTCCCACTCTCGGAGGGCAGACGGCACTGAATACCGCAATCAAGGTTGCTGAGACTGGAGCCCTTGAAAAATACAATGTGGAGATGCTGGCTGCGAACATCGCTGTTATTAAAAAGGCTGAGGGCAGGGAGGAGTTTAAGGAGGCAATGGAGAACATTGGCCTCAATGTGCCTAAATCTCATATTGTCCACACCCTGGAAGATGCCATGAAGGCAGGGGACGATATCGGATTTCCAATTATCGTTCGCCCCAGTTTTACCCTTGGAGGAACCGGTGGAGGCGTTGCCTATAATCGGCAGGAACTGGAAGAGCTTTCCTCCTCCGGACTTGACCTGTCCATGACCACCGAGATTATGCTGGAGCGGAGTCTGCTGGGGTGGAAGGAGTATGAGCTTGAGTTGATGCGGGATTCCAAGGATAATGTGGTCGTCATCTGTTCCATCGAAAACATTGATCCCATGGGTGTCCATACCGGTGATTCCATCACCGTGGCTCCGATCCAGACTCTTACTGACCGGGAATACCAGAATATGCGGGATGCCTCCATTGCCATCATCCGGGAAATCGGGGTGGAGACCGGCGGCTCCAATGTGCAGTTTGCCGTCAACCCTGAGGATGGCGAGTTAATGGTCATTGAGATGAACCCCAGGGTGTCCAGAAGTTCAGCCCTGGCCTCCAAGGCCACCGGTTTTCCCATTGCCAAGATTGCGGCCAAACTGGCTGTTGGGTACACCCTCGATGAGATCAGAAATGATATCACCAGAGAAACCTACGCCTCCTTTGAGCCTACCATCGATTACTGCGTGGTTAAAATTCCCCGCTGGACCTTTGAAAAATTCCCGGAGGCCAAAGACGAACTCACCACAGCCATGAAATCTGTGGGGGAGACAATGGCCATTGGCCGGACATTCAAAGAGGCGTTTCAGAAGGGGATGCGATCGCTTGAGACCGGCCGCTTCGGTTTTGGCGGAGATGGCAAGGATGAACTCACACATCTTGATCACGAAGATCTGGAAGTAGGGTTGCGTCAACCAAACTCCAAGCGGGTCTCTTACATCTACGAAGGGTTGAAGCGTGGCTTTTCCATTGAAAAACTTTTTGAGCTCACTCAGATTGATCCCTGGTTCCTCTATAATTTTAAACAAATTGTAGAAAAAGAGGCCACTATCCGGGAACAGGGTTTTCAGGGACTTGACAAAGAGTTTCTCCAGAGTTGTAAGGAGTATGGCTTCTCCGATCATCAGCTGGCCTTTTTGACCGGAACATCCATAAAAGATGTCCGTGATCTGAGGAAAAATCTGAAAGTGGAACCCGTGTACAAACTGGTGGACACCTGTGGTGCTGAATTTGAGTCCTATACACCTTATTATTACTCCACCTATGAGCAGGAGAATGAGGCAGCACCCACCACAGATAAAAAGAAAATAATGATCCTCGGTGGTGGTCCCAATCGTATCGGCCAGGGAATTGAATTCGATTACTGCTGTGTACATGCCTCGTTTGCACTTGCTGAGATCGGGGTGGAATCCATCATGGTGAATTCCAATCCTGAAACCGTCTCAACAGACTACGATACGTCAGATAAGCTCTACTTCGAGCCCTTAACCCTTGAAGATGTACTGAACATCATTGATCTTGAAAAACCGGACGGGGTAATTGTTCAGTTTGGTGGCCAGACGCCACTCAACCTGGCGGTTGCCCTGGAAGAAGCAGGGGTGCCCATTGTTGGTACTCCCCCCGATGCCATTGACCGTGCCGAGGACAGGAAACGTTTCCAACAGTTTTTGCAGAAACTCGGCCTTCGGCAGCCTGATAATGATACGGTGCATACCCTTGAAGAGGCTCTGGATGTTGCCGGCAAGATTGGCTACCCAGTGGTGGTGAGACCATCCTATGTTCTGGGTGGCCGGGATATGCGCATTGCCTATAATGATGATGAGATTCGTAAGTTTATGGCCATTCCGGGAATTGCAGGCGCAGATCACCCGGTACTGATCGATAAGTTTTTGAAAGATGCCATTGAAGTGGATGTTGATGCTCTCTGTGACGGTAAAAATACCATCATTGGCGGCATCATGCAGCACATTGAAGAGGCAGGGATCCATTCCGGTGATTCTGCCTGTGTTTTACCACCTCACACGCTTTCTCCTGATATGATCTCTGAGATTAAAGATGCAAGTCGTGCCATGGCACTTGAACTCGGTGTTATCGGCCTTATGAATGTCCAGTATGCTGTAAAAGGTGACGACCTCTATATTCTGGAAGTGAATCCCAGGGCATCAAGAACAGTGCCATTTGTCTCCAAGGCCACGGGCGTTCCCCTTGCAAAAATGGCCACCAAGATCATGATGGGTATGAGTCTTACTGATCTTGGACTTACAAGAGAGGTGGAGATCGATCACTGGGCCGTTAAAGAGGCGGTGTTCCCCTTTGACCGTTTTGATAATGTGGACACTCTGCTTGGGCCTGAGATGAAATCCACTGGTGAGGTTATGGGCATTGATGATGACCTTGGCCTGGCCCTTGCTAAAGGTCAGTTGGCTGCCGGTTCCGCTCTCCCTGAATCCGGTACTGTTTTTATCAGTCTCAGGGATAGTGATAAGAAGACCATACTGGCCCCGGCCAAAACTCTGATAGAGATGGGTTTTGATATTATTGCCACTCGTGGGACAACAGAATTTCTGCAGTCCCACGATATCCCCTGTTCACAGGTGAATAAAATTTCAGAAGGGCGGCCCCATATCCTGGATAAGCTTCAGGATAATCAGGTGGCCTGGGTTGTCAATACCTCCATGGGACGACGCACCACTGAAGACTCTTATACCATTCGCCGCGCTGCCCTGGACTTGCATGTCCCCTATACCACCACAGCCTCTGGTGCCGTTGCCGTGGTTATGGCTATGAAGGGTGTACGGGAAAAAGAAATTGAGGTGCAGCCGGTACAATATTTCACCCGAAATATCATTCGCTGAGAACTGAAAAAGAAAGCGGGAATGCTTTCCCTGTAGCAGGGAATATATGCGGAAATGATGAAAAAAAGGTCTCACCCCCTCGACATAAGGGCTTACTCTTCTTACTATACACTACTGTTGCTGTAACAGTGTTGATATCAAATTCGTTCAATCTGGAGTTGCGGAGGACTCTTTGAATACTTTTTATAAAAATCTTTCTATGTGGCTGGTGATTGGTCTCACCATGATCCTGCTTTTTAATCTTTTTAATCAGCCCCAGGGCCAGATGACCTCACTGACCTACAGTCAGTTCGTGTCGGCCGTCAAGAGTCATGATATTTCACAGGTTCAAATATCTGGAGATATTGTTTCAGGCACCATGCAGGACGGAAAAAAATTCCGTGCTGTCTATCCGGTGAATGATGATGAGATGATCTCCATCCTTCGCAATAACGGGGTGAATATCTCGGTTAAGGAAGTGCAGAAGGATTCCTGGTTCATGACCATTTTTGTTTCCTGGTTTCCCATGTTGCTCCTCATTGGTGTCTGGGTCTTTTTCATGCGGCAGATGCAGATGGGTGGCGGAAAGGGCGGTGCACTGTCCTTTGGTAAAAACAAGGCCAAGCTCATGGAACAGGGCGAGAATAAGGTCACATTTGAAGATGTGGCCGGTATCGATGAGTCCAAAGAGGAGCTGGAAGAGATAATAGATTTCTTGAGAGATCCTCAGAAATTTACCAAACTTGGAGGTCGTATTCCCAAGGGTGTATTGCTTGCAGGAGCACCCGGTACCGGAAAAACCTTGTTGGCCAAGGCCATAGCGGGGGAGGCGGATGTCCCATTTTTCAGCATTTCCGGGTCGGATTTTGTGGAAATGTTTGTGGGTGTGGGCGCATCTCGTGTACGTGATCTCTTTAATCAGGGCAAGAAAAATGCACCCTGCATTATTTTCATAGATGAAATTGACGCCGTTGGCCGTCACCGTGGAGCCGGCCTTGGCGGTGGGCATGATGAGCGTGAACAGACTCTTAATCAGCTTCTTGTTGAGATGGACGGTTTTGAGGCAAACGAAGGTGTTATTATTGTGGCAGCCACCAACAGGCCCGATGTCCTGGATCCGGCTTTGCTTCGTCCTGGAAGGTTTGACCGGCAGGTGGTTGTCCCTGTCCCTGATGTGCTTGGGAGACAGAAGATCCTTGAGATTTATGCTAAAAAGACCAAGATGAAAGCTGATGTGGATATGGCGATTGTGGCTCGTGGAACTCCCGGTTTCACAGGTGCTGATCTTGAGAACCTTGTGAATGAGGCCGCACTTATGGCTGCCCGCGCCGGAGCCAAAACGATCGACAGGCACATGATAGATAAAGCAAAAGACAAGATCATGATGGGTTCTGAACGGCGCTCCATGATTATTACGGATAAGGAAAAAGAGGTTACCGCTTATCATGAGGCAGGTCATGCCCTGGTGGCACGACTGCTACCCGATACCGATCCCATCCACAAGGTCTCTATTATTCCTCGGGGGCATGCACTTGGGGTGACCATGCAGTTGCCCACCGACGAGCGTTATACCCATTCTAAAAAATTCCTGGAACATACGCTTTGTATCCTTTTTGGTGGCCGTGTTGCGGAAAAACTGATTTTTAGTGAGATCACCACCGGGGCCGGGAATGATATTGAACGTGCCTCTGACATGGCCAGAAGGATGGTCTGCGAATGGGGAATGAGTGAAACCCTTGGCCCACTGACTTTCGGAAAAAAAGAGGAACAGATTTTTCTTGGCAGGGAGATTTCTCAGCATCGTGATTTTAGTGAGGATACAGCACGCAAGATTGATGACGAGGTACGTAAAATCATCCTTAGGGCCAACGAGCAGGTAACGCAGCTCCTCACTGAGAATACGGATGTCCTGAAACGTGTTGCCGAAGAGCTCCTGGCGAAAGAGACCATTGTCCTTGATGATATTGAGGATATCCTTGAAGAGCTTCGTCCCGGAAAGTACGAAAGAAAAAAGAAGGAGCCTGAGAAAAAAGCTGAAAAAGTGGTTCGGAAGGAAACATCCCCCTCACCGGTTGAAGAAGATGGTGAGTCAGAAACTGAAACTTCTGAAGGCGTTGCAGAGGAAGAGGTTGAGGTTCAGGAAGCCGGAGAAGCAGGGGAGGAAGCTGCTCAGTCAGGACAAACAAAAATGGTGTAAAAATGGCTCTGCCGAAAATCATGGGCATTCTCAATGTAACGCCCGATTCATTTTCCGACGGTGGTCAATTTGATTCAGAGGCCTCTGCCTGTTCCCAGGTAGAGGCCCTTCTTGTTTCAGGGGCTGATATCATCGACGTCGGTGGCGAATCAACCCGTCCATTTGCTAAACCTGTTACAGCAAAAGAGGAGTTGAGAAGAGTCATCCCTGTCATCCGTACCATTCGTCGCCACCATTCCATCCCTATTTCTATTGATACCACCAAGGCTGAAGTTGCCAGTCAGGCCATTGAGGCCGGGGCAGATATCATTAATGACATTTCTGCCCTGCGTCAAGATCCGGAGATGGTTGCGCTGGTTCGAGAAACGTCAGTACCGGTAATTATCATGCATATGCAGGGGACTCCTGGAGATATGCAGCTTAAGCCGCAATACAGAAATGTAGTGACTGAAGTAATTGATTTTTTCCAGGAGCGGCTGACATGGCTAGCGGAACAGGGTGTGGATACAAAACGGATCACTGTGGATCCGGGAATTGGCTTTGGCAAGAGCCTTGGTCACAATCTTTCTCTTCTAAAACATATGGCAGAGTTGAAGTCGCTGGGCTGCCCGCTCCTCCTGGGCCACTCCCGGAAGCGATTTATTGCTGATATAACCGGCCTTGAAGTTGAAGATCGAGACCTGCCCACGGCGGTGATATCTGCGATAGCAGTAGAATCGGGAGTGGATATCCTTCGAGTTCATAATGTTGCTGCCACCCGCCAGGCCCTGCAGATGGTCGCAGCCATTCGTGAGGCCGATTGAATGAGGGGCACTTCGAAATCCGCACTGCTCCTAATTGTTTTCTTTGAGAGAGGGAAGTGGGAGATACTATGAAAATATTAGTGTTGAATGCAGGAAGTTCATCGCTGAAATTCCAACTTTTCAACATGCTTGATCTTTCTTCCCTGGCCTCTGGTGTGATTGAGCAGATTGGGGAGGCCCAGGGACATGCCCGGGTCGAATACTTCGATTCCAGCGGAAATGGGCAAGTCTTAGAAGTCAGGCAGTCCGTGCCGGACCATCGCAGTGGTATGGAACTTATGGCAAAGCTGTTGCGTGACAATGAGATTCTTACTGAAGTGAGTGAGCTTGCAGGTATTGGTCATCGGGTGGTTCATGGTGGAGAACTATTTCATGAACCGGTGCTGATTAATGATGAGGTAATCGAAGTCATTAAGGAGTTGGTGCCATTAGCTCCCCTCCATAATCCTGCCAATATAACCGGGATTGAGGTCGCCATGGAACAGGCACAGAATATTCCTCATGTGGCAGTCTTTGATACTGCTTTTCATCAATCTATTCCTGAGCATGCCTACCTGTATGCTCTTCCCTACAGACTGTACGAAGAACAGAAGATACGGCGCTATGGTTTTCATGGGACTTCTCACCACTATGTGTCAAAAAAAGCGGCAGAATATCTGAATCGATCCTTTGACGAAATGAAGATTATCAGTCTCCATCTTGGCAATGGTGCAAGTGTGGCTGCTATTAATCAGGGGAAATGTGTTGACACCTCCATGGGGTTCACACCCCTTGAAGGGCTGGTTATGGGAACGAGAAGTGGTGACCTTGATCCTGCCATTCTCTTTTATCTGGCAAGAGAGACCGGTATGACCATAGCCGAGATGGATACTCTGTTGAATAAAGAAAGCGGCTTAAAGGGGATCTGCGGCAACAATGACATGCGTACCATTGGGCAACGGGCCGAAAGGGGTGATGCGAAAGCACAGCTGGCGATTGAAATCTTCTGTTATCGGCTGAAAAAATATGTCGGGGCCTATATCGCCGCACTGGGTGGTGCCGATTGTCTTATCTTTACGGGAGGTATTGGAGAAAATGACAGCAGAGTCCGTGCAAAGAGCCTTGCCAATCTCGATGTTCTCGGGTTAGCTCTTGATACAAAAAAGAACAACAGTCGCACAGATACCATCCTCGAAATCCAAAAGGAAGAGAGTCGCTGTAAGATTTTAGTAGTTCCCACGGATGAGGAATTTGAGATCGCGACCCAGACAGTGGAGCGGTTAACGCTTCCTTCCTTATAACTGGTGATTATTAATTCTGCAGGACTCTTTCCGGTACCCCTGTAACTATTCTTCCTTTCATCCCCCCCACAATATAAATCCGGTTATTTTTTTCTCCTTTGGGTTAACTGTAATATGTTGGCATTTTATACTTTGTGCTGGCACTATTTTAAGTGATGGGTAAAATTGTAGAGGTGGCTATTGTTGCTATTTTACAAAATAGTGTCTAACCAATTTGTTAGATACCAATAACATTCAACCCACTGGCTCTGGATTTGGTCAGGATTGCGATTGGGCGAATATGAAATGAAGATAACTACCGAGAGAGACAAAGAAAGAAACGTAATGGTATTTCGGGAGTACAAGGAAGCGGAAAAGTGGTTTAGGGAATAAGGGGAACGTTTGACCAGCGTGTTAACCTGATCGGAAAGCACTGGACGAAGTTACTATCCAATTATGTCACTCAAAATAATTAAGAAATGGAATAGATAGAATGAAGGTTACGGATCAAATTCACGCCATAAAAATTCCGTTTAAAGTTCCCGTTTCTCCAGAAGTCTCCGTCGACAGGTTTGCTTTTGGCTATCTTATTTTTGGAGACAGAATTCATTTAATTGATAGTGGCGTTGCAGGTTCGGAATCGATTATTTTTGAATATATAGACAAGCAGGGTCGCAGCCCAAAAGAAGTTTCTACTTTAATCCTTACCCATTCACATCCTGACCATATCGGAGCAGCTAAAAGCATAAAAAATCAGACTGGCTGTACTGTCTTCGCCCATAAAGACGAGCAAAGCTGGATTGAAGATACAAAACAGCAATTTAATGACAGGCCCGTTCCTGGATTTTTCACGCTAGTTGAAGGGTCTGTAGGCGTTGACCATCTCGTTAATGGGGGTGAAATCCTAGAATTAGAAAAAGAGATAGGATGTAATGTAATCCATACTCCCGGTCACTCAAAAGGTTCAATCTCATTATTGTTTGAAGGGGAAAAATCGTTGTTTACAGCTGACGCCCTGGCTTTTCCTGGTGATCTGCCAATATATGAAGATATTTCCTCCAGCATTGCATCAATTAAAACATTGCAGCAGATAGGAAACATAGAGAATTTATTTTCATCTTGGGAGCCCCCGATTCAAGGCCAGGAAAAAATAAGCAAGAGAATGGAGGAAAGTATTGCCTACCTCAAGCGTATCCATACTGCTGTTATCAACAATAGCAGTGGGGTAAAAAACGAAAACATCATGGAGCTTTGCCAAAAGGTAGTAGGTGAGCTTGGACTGCCTCCCTTTGCTGCAATGCCACTAGTTGCAAAAGCATTCGCATCAAGTCTTGTTGCTGAACAAAAACAAACAATTGCCCATTAAACCCTGATGAGCTATTCCATATCATGTTAATAGTTATTGCCCCATCAAAGACGCAGGATTTTAACGATTTCCAGGAGGCCGACTACACATTCCGTCCAGAGTTATCTGAGAGAGATCATTACTGTTTTACAAGGGGATAATGTCTTTTCCTTTCTTCTGTGAAATGGTACCAGGGCACAGGGTCACCACCCTCCATAAAGGCAACAGCAGCAAGGAAGACATCAATGACGCAGGGGTCGTGTTCTTTGTTGGTCAACATGCAGAGAGCCTTGTACATCTGGTATGCATTTTTTCCTGTCAGCTGTTGCGGATGTTGAATGTCAAGGAGCCGGAGAGTGTCTGCCATTGATGGGCCGATATTGGGCAAATCCTCAAGCCGGGAGACTGTTTCTCTGTCCGGATTTTTCATTTTCAGCTGAGTGCTTAAGGGTGCATGGGCGGTTTCGTCAGATCTGAAAGTTCAACACTGATCTCTTTTTCCTGAAGTTCACCCGCCTCGTCCTTCCTGAGAACGGTCATTTTGACAATGTCACCTGGCCTTGAATTCATCATCAGGATGCCAATATCCTCCATGTCTTTTACTGTCTGGCCGTTGATGGTGGCGATAATATCATCCTTTTTGATCCCTGCGGCTCCTGCCTTTCCTGCATGGCTGATGCCGGAAATACGGAGGCGTGGTTCTTCTTTCTCATCTTGTTCAGGAAGCAGCATAATCCCGATTTTTCCTTTCACCTTCAGGGATCTGGGTTCGGCCATAAAGAAATAATCTGCCTGCTGACCTGGGACTGAAGGTGCATGATCTGTGTAGAGGTTCAGAACCGATGCCTGTTTCACATCCATGCGTCGTAAGACCCTTGGCGGGATGCCTGAGTCTTTTCTGGTGTGCTGGGAGCCGGCAATGACAATCACTGTTTTTTGGGGGTTGTCTTCCAGAATGGAAGTTATGTTCTCTGCCATGGACTCATCCCAGATGGCCTGTGACTGAACAAAGCCGGCAATCCCTTTTTCTTTTCCATGGGGGGCTTCAGTATGAAATCCATGCACTGTGCGTAAGCGTTCCACATACCCTTCGAGTGCGAGATCACGATCCGGGGCAAGGGTCTCTTTCTGTTCCTCGCTGAGTCCGTCTGTGTTGCCGTCATTAAAGACGGTTGATACAATTTCTCTTTTAATATTAACTCCATAGATAGGGATCTTCTTGCTGCGGCAGAAATTAAAAATTGGCCTGAAAAGACGCCAGTCATAGCGCCACACATCAAACCAGCGAGAAGCTCGCAAAAACTCTGTTTCATCCATTTTTGTCTGCGCCAGTACATAGTCATCCAGTGCCTCTTGACTGCTTTTCGGGAACATTTCCATAGCTATGGCAAGATCCAGCCCTTGCTTGTGCAGTCCCTGGATGATTCGCAGTTGGAGAAGGTGGTCAGCAAGAGATTCATGGTTTTCACCAAGATAGATAACGCGATTCTGGCCGAGTCTTTTAAGAATTTGGTTAAAACTATCCATGGTCCCAGTGGATCCTCCACTGGGAAGGCTCTCCAGGAAATACTCAAGGCCATTTGCGCGTGCTGTAATTTTCCTGTGTCGGATGCGGCCACTGGCAAAGGAGAGGGATGAATATTTACCGTAATGTCTCAGCTTATGAAACGCTGCCTCCACTTCTTCACTGCTGTTACTGTTCGCAATAACGGCCACCTGATCATCATTGAGCGGATTGTTGCGTACTTTCAGGTTAAAACCCTCCTTGGACAGGGGCAGGGGCTGTTTTCCGAAAAGGGAGCGAAAGGAGCTGCTGTCTGGATCAAGGAAAAAGAGAGAGTTCTCGGATAGTTGCTGATTTGTTACAGAGTCGTCGTCAACGACTTGCCAGCCCTGCTCTTCTGCCCATGTAATAAAGGGAGCAAGAGCCGTTGCTGTCTTCTTCCCTCCCACAATAAACAGTTTATTCTCTGCTCCCAGAAAGCGGGACCAGACAGGGGGCAGCTCTGCAGTACTGAGATTTCGGAACAGGTCATACTCCGGGTCAATTTGAAAGGAAAGGGGTGGTTCTTCGAGAATAAGACTAACGTCTGTCTCTTTCTCGTTGATTTGATATATAAAAATCTCTTCCCCGGCCATGGTGGTGACCAGGATAGGCACCTGAAGTGCATAGGGGAATTCACTGTCCTGTTTAATTGTGAAGTGGAGAATGGATTTGTCCTGCAAATTTTCGGTGCGGATACCGGTTGCCGAAAGTGAAACCATGTCTTTTCCGGCGAGCTGCTGTTGAAAAAAAGTAGTCAGATCCTGATTGGACGCAGTCTCAAATATGGTCTGGATATCCTGCCATGATGCACTACGTCCCTGCCATGATGAGGCAAAATCCCGGAGTCCCTGATAGAACACCTCTGGCCCGAGAAGTCCACGGAGCTGGTGGAAAAACATGGCAGAACGGTTGTATCCCACTGCTCGTATGGCCTTGGCCATGGGCTGATTATGGCTGGCAGAATGAAAATTTTGCAGGGCAATGGCAGAATCCGGGTGGACATAACTCAGGTAGTTAACGATGCCGGCTTTACGATGAGCTGCCCCTTCCCCTTTATCTGCGGCATAGCTGTAATCTGCAAGATAAGTAGTCAAGCCTTCACACCAGTTGCCGGAGTCGGCGGCAACTTCTATGGAATTGCCGAACCAGGAGTGGAGGATCTCGTGACCGAGTGAGGTTTCTTTTATAAAGGGTAATCTGAGTACCATCTGCCCCATTAGGGTGAAGGTGGGCATACCGAAGCCGGTGGGCAGGCGATTACTGACAATTGCATAATGGTTGTAGGGAAAGGGGCCGAGTTCTTTTTCGTAGCGCATGATGTAGGCCTTCGCCGCATCAAGGTATTCCCGGCTTAACTCCTGTTCTTCAGGAAAGAACCAGGTGGACAGGGTAAGCCCTTTGCGCACTTCCGTTTTCTCAACCTGATAGGGACCGGCTGCCAGGGTGATAGAGCGTACACTCTGGGAAAAAGAAGTGTAGAATGTGCTGTTCTCTGACTGTTCAGGCAGGTTGTCTGATTCGGATATCCCCTGGAAACCGGGAGGGAGAACTGCTTTAAGTGAAAAAAGCATGTAATGATGCGGCAAAGGGTGCCAGTTGGAGGTGAGAACAATACCCTGTGGGCTGATCAGGTTGCTGCCATTACCGGGTGGAACCAGAAGAGTGTACTTGATGGTTACCTGCTGGCTGTTTTTGCTGCCATACATCTGGATGCTGTCTCCCTGGGGAAGAGGCATGGTGACCGCTTCTTTTCCTTCCTCCTGGAGGATAAACTCGTGAATATCCAAACCACCCGTGAACAGCTGCCATGGTTCGCCGGCTGGGTAGGTGATTGTTGCACTCGCCTGAAGTGTGGACTCCTCAGGTAAAAAACTGATGTCCAGGTGATAGCGCCCGATACTATGGCTAAGGCCAGGACTGCTGCTGAGAATGATGAGGCAAAACGTACTCAGGAATAGAGAGAAAATACCGGAAGGTTTGCTTTTTAAAAATATGTTCACATCTTTCTCCTTGGATGGGAATATGGTAGAATTCAATTATTGTACCATAGCATTTTTTCTTACTCACAGAAACAGAGAACTATATCTCTCATGCATATCAAGCTTGTTGCCATTAATGGCCGATATACCCATTCATCTCTTGCCCTGTTTCACCTTCGCAATGAGTTGGAAGAATACTGCTCAGATATCACCATTGAAATTTTCCAGTTCAGTATTCGCGACCCCGGTTACGAAATCCTTCTACGGCTGAGTCATGGAGCTCCTGATGCAATCTTGTTTTCTGCTGCGATATGGAATTCGGATCAGGTGGAAAGACTTATTGTTGATCTGCATTCCCTGCTCCCTTCCTCTCTACTGGTAGTGGGTGGCCCACAGGCTGAGGTGGTGGCGCGTAATCTTGGGCCGGGGCTCTGCACTGCTGTCCGTGGGGCCATAGAGTCCGTGGAGGAATGTTTTTACAGTGACCTGCAAGGTGGCCGCTTGCAGCCCTTCTATGGCCGGTCTTTTTTTCATATCCCGGAAAAGCAGAAGAAGTTTATCTCTCCATATAGAGATGAAGATTTCAGCAGCCACCTGAAAAACCGGAATATCTATTATGAAAGTTCCCGGGGCTGTCCTTTTGCCTGCTCTTATTGTCTCTCCTCTGCTGAAAATGGGATGGTGCATAAGGATCTTACCCAGGTACGCCGTGAACTGGATCAGATCATGGTCCATGCCCCTAAGGTGTTGCGTTTTGTGGATCGCACCTTTAATGACCTTCCCGGCAGAGCCTTGGCCTTATGGCAGCTTGTCCTTGAATATGATGGTGATACACTTTTTCATTTTGAGATTGCCCCGGATCGTATCAGCGAGGAGATGTTTACCTTTCTGACCACGGTTCCACCTGGACGGTTTCAGTTTGAGATCGGTATCCAGTCCACCCATGAACCCACCCTTGCCGCCATTAATCGGCGAATTAACCCTGAAAATGCCCGCAAAACTGTGTCACGTCTTGTTGCGCTCAATACTATTCATCTGCATGTGGATCTTATATTGGGGCTTCCCCAAGAGACCAAAGAGAGTTTTCTCCAATCTTTTGCTGATGTCTTTGGTATGGGGCCCCATTATATCCAGATGGGATTGCTAAAACTTTTGCCGGATACGGTCATCGCTTGTGATGCTCTGAAATTTTCCTATCGGGCATGCAGCAGACCACCCTATTCGGTGTTAGCCAACCAATGGATGGATGCCGAGTGTTTACAGAATTTGTACTGGTTTTCCGAATGTGTGGAAAAGTTTTGTAATAATAGGTATTTTCCGTCTATCTGGAACTATTTTCGTGAAACAGGGGAAGCAGTTATTCCCTTTTTTCAGAAACTGCTCGAAGTCTCACGCAAGCAGCACCTTTTCCAATTGGCTGTAACCCAAGAATTCCTGTGTACAATTTTGACAGATACCCTGCAGGGGCGTGGTGATTACACTCTGCTGCAGCAACTGCTGTCCTATGACTGGCTGCGTTGTGGCCATCGGACCTTACCGCCATGTCTTGAATTGGACTGGAAAGGGAAGGAACGTGCGTTAAGGGACCTGCTTTATCAACGGCTACCTCAATCGTTGCCCGGAGTGTATATGAAATCTGAAAGGAGTCGTTTTATCAAACAATCTGTGTTTCGGGAATTTTCCAGAGACAGTTTGCAGTGTTTTGGTTTTCAGGGTAACGTTCATGGGGAAGAGAGAGTGTATCTGGTTTTTTTAAGAGAACGGGATGAGTCGCTGTGCAAATATAATAAGGTGGTTGTACTCGATACTGTTGCCGGTGATCTTACGGATGGAATGTCTAGAGGGGGTACCCGCTTTTGAACCATTACTGATATGAACGAAGATAAACTCATAAAAACCTCAAACCTAGGATGGCTAAGTATTTATACCCGGTAGTTAGGGTGAAAATACGACGCCATCAACGTTAACAGCGGATGATATGTCTTTGCTGTCACAATAAAGTTAGTGTGGGAGAGTGAATACGTGCAGAGGACACAAATTTACAAGGTTATCAGAAACAGGATGCTGTTCAGGTGTCCAGTCTGCAAGGTGAAGAGGAGTATTTCTGTTCCTCAGGGTGTGCGAAAAAAAAATCTGCACTGTTATAAATGCGGAGAGATGATTAAGTGTATGTTGAATAGAAGAGAGCATCCCAGAGAGCGCCTCAGTGGAAAGATTATAATGATAACCTCTGAGGGGAAGGAAGTGGATGTGTTCTTGAGCGACAAATCAGCAGGCGGTGCTGGTTTGGATGTGTCGACTGCCGCTATTCGCAAGAATAGAATTGCCGCAGGTCAGGAGGTCCGCTTCAGGTGTAGTTGGAGTCCCACCATTCTTGGGACTGGCAGTTTTGTTATTGTGAATATCCATGGAGAGCGAATAGGGGTAAAAAAAATCATCAGGGGCAGGATGTGATTTGGATAAGAACAGTGTGAAGAACAGGATTTCTGAGAAGTACCATTCATCCAGCGTGAAAGAGATCTTGTCTGTCCCGGGTTCCGGTTCACGAGAAACGAAAAACTCCACATTGCAGAAAGGGGTGAGATGTTTGTCCGGGAGAGTGTCCTTTCTTTTCCATGCTTTTTCTGCTTCGACCAGATACCGAATCGTATGAGATGAGATGAATAAATCTTAAAAAAACAGCATACATTTCGTTTAATTTTGTAATTACCCAGTAGGAGAAGATCATGACACAATTTCGTATTAAAACCATCAATGCCATAGCCTCGGAAGGCCTGGAATTGCTGGACGAGAAGTTTTCAGTTGACCCTGAAGAGACAAATCCGGAGGGGATCATCGTCCGTAGTTCACAGGTGGATGTGGATGATTATCCGGAGTTGCTGGCAATTGCAAGAGCTGGTGCCGGGGTAAACAACATTACAGTGGACAAGGCCACGGAAAATGGAGTCTGCATTTTTAACACTCCAGGTGCTAATGCCAATGCTGTTGTGGATCTGGTCTTTCCCATGATAGGGATCTGGTTACGGAACATTTATCAGGGGATTGCTTTCTGTAAGTCTCTTGCCGATGCGGATCCGGGGCAGGTCAGTAGTGAAGTGGAGAGTCGCAAGGCAGCGTTCCGCGGGGTGGAGATTGCCGGAAAAACTCTGGGTGTTATTGGCCTTGGCCAAATTGGTGTGAGGCTGGCCAATGGTGGAATTCAGCGCTTTATGCAGGTGTATGGCTTTGACCCCTTTCCCAGCCTTGAT
Organism: Desulfocapsa sp.; assembly: GCA_021737265.1. Lineage (GTDB taxonomy): Bacteria > Desulfobacterota > Desulfobulbia > Desulfobulbales > Desulfocapsaceae > Desulfocapsa. The sequence goes on from JAIPEF010000054.1 coordinate 18,155, forward strand.
AATATCCACAACCTGCTTCCCGAGGTTACAGTGACCCGTACCATGCGGGACACCTTGGCGAAGGCTGATATCGTCAGTCTGCATTTGCCGGTGAATGAAAAAACCAGAGGTATGGTTAATGCAGATTTTATTGCCAAGATGAAACCGGGGGCGATCCTTGTGAATTACGCACGGGGTCCAATAGTTGTGGAAGAGGCAGTACTTGCTGCCTTGGATTCTGGACAATTGGAAGCCTTTATCTCCGATTTTCCAACACCTGGTGTTATCGGCCACCCTAAAATTTTGACAACCCCTCACCTTGGCGCATCAACTGCAGAGTCTGAAGAAAATTGTTCTCGCATGGCCGTGAGCGAACTGGCTGCCTATCTGCGTTACGGCAATATTGCTCACAGTGTTAATTTTCCCAATGTCGAGTCTATCCCGGCGTCAACTGTCCATACCCGTCTCATTATAATTAACAGGGATGTGCCCGGGTTGATAGGATTCATCACCAATGTTCTGGGGAATAACGGTATTAATATCGTGAGTTTTAAAAATGAGTCGAACGGCCAAGTAGGGTATAACATTATAGACTTGGAATCCGCTATTGATGAAAAGGTGGTGGCTGAAATTGAGGCCAATGGTGATGTTGTCAGGACTCGTCGAATTCAGTTTGGATAGCTGGTCAGTGGTAACATAGTCTGCATCAGAGTGTTTTGGAGCACAACATAGGCTCCTCGCTGTTTCATGTGGGTAAGCCGGTTGGCAAAAGATTATGGTCGTAACAAAATGTATGGTTTCTCGCAAACTGCTAGCATGAAGCGACGGTGATAGGGCGCGGCACTTAGCCGCCCTCGCCTCCGGCAGGGCTCAGGCTCAGAGGGGCATTGCTGTTCCGAGTGAGTGATGGTATGGCACTGGTCCATCCCACTTTGGAGGTATAATTGCATGAATTCTGAATCATTGTTCGCTGTGGCCCTTGGTATCGTCCTCCCCTGTGAAGTTGAAGGAATAGAGTTTTCCAAAGAGAGCAAGCGCCTTATGTGATGCCAAACCCTTGGCGGAATTGTTCCGAGCCAGGCTTCTGGAGCTGTTGGTGAAGGGAAAAGTGATAGACGACTCCTTTGTTGCCATGCTGACGAAGTGGAACCACACATCCGGCTTCAATGTTGATAACACTGTCCGCATTGCCAGTGAAGACGAGAAGGGGATAACGGCCCTGGCTGGCCCGGCACATCCTCCGCAACCCGTTCTCTCTTGATAAGCTCAGTTACAACCAGGAAACGGGAATGGTGGTCTACAAATCGAAGATGACCCACGGCAAGAACAAAAAGAACTTCTCCATCAGCACAGCGGATGAGTGTATTGCGGATATCATCCAGCATATCCCTGATAAGCGATTTCAGCTTGTCCGCTATTACGGTTGCTACTCCAACCGGATGCGTGGGGAGCGGCGCAAGCTGGAGGAGGGAAGGAGTGGCGAAGAGCAGGAAAGAGACGTGGTAGACATCAGCAAGTTGACGATGATTGACGCGGAAGGCTACAAGCTGCGGAGAATCCCTCCTCCGCTCTGGCGGGAGTTGTACCCCAAGGGCATTGGCTTCGCTGGCATATCAAAAATGCGTGGGAGGTGGATCCCTTGATCTGTCCTCGTTGCCAGGCAGAGATGAAGATCATCAGCTTTATCGTTGAGCGGAAGGTCATCCGCAAGATCCTGACCCATCTGAAGCTCTGGCCTGGGAATGAGACCCGTGGGTCCCTACATTGGTCGGGGAGGGGAGGAGCGTCTCCAACTTCTCAGAAACAGCAGAAACATTATGAACCCGTTGATGACGGCTGGTCTGGCTACGATGAGCCGGCTTACAGCGAAGACTGACGGCCGGTGGTGGGCCAGGGGGATATCTTTGTGGTCAGTGGCCGGCAGTTGCGTCACCACCGTTGGAAAGCAAAAACAAATGGAATGCTGAATGCTTCTGTGGGGTGGGCGTTTTGGTCTTGCCGTTTTTGTGCGAGTATTATAGGGTGTTTTCTAATGATTCCGGCAGGGGATGCGGAGTGTTGTGGTCACCATTGCCCTCTGTGGCAGACATTGTGGTGTGAGAGGGATGGAAACGGCTTCTCACAGGTTCTGCATCAGGCTGTTTTGGGGGGTAGATTGGTCGTTGGCGCCGCGTTTTC
>JAIPEF010000055.1 GCA_021737265.1 Desulfocapsa sp.
TGGTAACAGCGAAGAGGATCCACCCGTTCCCATTCCGAACACGGAAGTTAAGCTCTTCTGCGCCGATGGTACTGCATGGGCAACTGTGTGGGAGAGTAGGTCGCCGCCGATTTTCTTATAAAAAAAGCCCCAATCAGATATCATCTGATTGGGGCTTTTTTTTTGTTCTGAAACTTAACGCATAGCGGATGAGGACTTTTTTCAACCTCCACGAGTCAACATTCTGTCTTCTGTCTTCTGTCTTCTGTCTTCTCTATTCTCTATTGGTTCTTATTCTATATTCTGTTCCTGAAGCACCTCAGGATTTGCGGATCCATTCATTGTTTCCATTGGCGGCTCCTTATTACTGTTCAGTTCAATTTTTTCCTCCTCTTCACCAACCAGCTCGGACTGAGAGATCAACATAGGATCAATGGCATTCATCTCTTTCTCAACTCGTTTAATGTTCCCCATCACCTTATCCGTGATTCCAACATCGGGATACTTAATCAGGATATCAGTCAGACATCGCCTCGATTCAATCAGCAGTTTTTTTCTGGATTCTATATCTGTGGCCCTTGTAAACTGGACAAAAAGATCAGCAGCCTTTCGTCGCTCTGCCCTGGCAGCAAGAAGTGAAGCCTCAGCAATCTTATCATCTGCCTTCGCTGCATAGTCAGTGTCAAGCAGAGAAGTGAGGGCTTCAATTCCTTCATCGTAAGCCCCTCTATCAATAAGGAGCAGAGCATCATTCCACTGCTGCTCCAAAGCCCGCATCTCTTCCAGCTTCCTTGTCTCACTATTCACTGCTGCTGCCAGAGTAAGGTCATCACTTTTCTTACGTATCTCTATCAAGCTTTCCCCATTTACAATATCCTCCTCCAGAGTTCCCAGCATCAACAGCGCATCCTGAAACCGTTCTTCTTCTGCGAGAGAATCAACTTCAGCAAGAAACAATGCCAACCACTGATCCGCTCGGCTTTGGGCAGAGCTTCTGATTATAGCAACATTTGCAGCCACTGACGAAAGAGGATAATTGACAAGAAAGGCATCACACTGCCAAACCAGTTTATAACCGTCTCGCTGAGGGACAAATCCGAGAGAGTTACGCAAGAGCGCTGAATATTCCAGAAGCTCCTGGCTCCTGGAATCACTTCTTTCCAAAATGGAAAGCTGTGATGTCGCCCACCTGTCTAGCTGGCCAAGTGTCTTATAATCATTTAGGATTTTACGATACTGCTCTTCCGCTTTGTCATAGTTCCCAGAGGCAGTATAGACGTCAGCCAATGTTTTTCTCAGAGCAAACATATCTGTGCTCGGGTCATCAGATGCGATCACATGGTCAATAATCTCCAGATAAACCGTTGCGGCTTCTTCTTCCTGGTGCAGTGCCATGAGAGCCTTTCCATAGAACATTCTACTCTTCAAAGCTATGGTATCGAGTTGCTGTTCAGGAATCTGTTGCCAAGCCTGTACCACTTCCTCAAACTCACCATTTTTTGAGGATTTTTCAATCAGGGTTTCAATCTGGAGCAGATTATCCTGCTTTCCAATCTGTTGCCATCCTTCTCCACTATCACCACCACTGCCTAATAATCTGCCACAGCTAGACTCGAGAAATGTGATATCCCGCTGTTCCAGTTTCATCATTTCGCGGCCTGAAACCAGACCAGTTGACCCCATAAAATCCTGCCGTTGCAGCGATTCATATATTCTATTATATCCACTCAATACCTTCTGCAACTCCCTGAGGCAACGAAGCATCTCTTCCGAGGATTCTTCATCAATTTCCATGACCACGGTCTGATTGTCCAGCTCCTTCCAACGATCAAGCTTTCTGTCATACGCGGAAACTCTCCCTTTAACATATTCAATATTGGGCAGAAACGACTCTTCTTTGGAAAATTCCGATACTCTCTGTTCTCTACTGCTATCAATAATTTCCTTGTCCGGAGCTATAACTGGCGGACTCGGGATAGCAACAGTTTTGGGATCTCCCTCTCCGGAAGTGTCATGTATTTGATTTATCGAAGTCGTCTCAGCGGGGGAAGCAATTCTTTTCTTATTGTAACCGCAGGAAGATAACAGGAGGGTCAGGCAGCAGAATACTACCGTTAGGGTTATATATGGGATATTCATTGCTGATTTGTAGGGGTAAAAGAAATTACATAGAGAGACCAATCTCTCCTCCTGAATGAATCTGTAAATTGTATCACAGCAGAGTTGCAAATACAAGACAGTGTTCCTGAAGGGAACTATAAATCGGTCTCAATTAACTGCTCACCAGTGCCCCAAAACGGCACATAGAGTCTTTCGGGTTCAAACATGCCACTCTCATGAAGCTGCCCAAAAGTCATAATGGAAGGATGGGATCTGTCTTTTTCATCAATCTCAACTGCTGGGTTTCCAACCCGACCACCGGAATCTTCGGTTACACCAATATTCATTTGCCCCAAATCTTCATGGAGCAGTGTCAGGCCATAAAATGACAGATCCACGGGATCCAGTTTTTCTATATAGCCTTTTTCACGGAGAATGGTATTGACCATATCTGTCCAGGCCGGTAACGCACCTCCTGACCCGGTAATTCTCGTGGTTTTTCGGCGCATGGGTGTATTGTTATCAAATCCGACATAGACCCCCAGGGCATACCCGTCGTCAATGACCATCCCCGTTCCATCATCTGACACTCCCGGTAGATAACCAAGGAATGATGCATTGGTATAATTGTTGGCTGTTCCGGTTTTACCAAGGAGTGGAATCACCAGATCCAGGACCTCCAGCTCTTCTTTACTGCCACTCCTATTTGCTGGTAACTTGGTGTGCTTTTGCGCGTATCTGCCTGTGCCAAATTTAACTGTGTTTTCAAGCACATGGTTCAATTCAAGGCGTGGTTTTGGTGCAAACAACTCCTTTTTTCTAATGGCAGCCTGATACACAACTTCCCCTTCAACCGTTTCAATGCGGTCAAGAACTGTCAACAAATCTCTGTTTTCATCACTCTCCGCCTCCAGCAGAGCAACCTCTCCTGTAATCAGGGTCTCATACAGACGAACTGCTTCCAGAAGAGTCACCACATTGGAACCTAAAGGAAAAGAAAGAACAGGTTCAAGCTGACTGCTTATCCCCGCCTCACGAGCAAGGTCAATGAGGTAACGTAAACCTGCCAGAATCCGAAAGTCAGGGACTCCTGCAAGGACTTCCAGGCTATAGGGTGGAAGGGCAGATAAGCGCTGGTACTCCCTTTTCACCTGCTTTTCCACCAATGAGACTGCAGCTGAACTCATGGTGGAATCAAGCAGGACATCATCCCAGAATTTTGCGCGCCCCTCCTCTGTGCTGCCATCAAGATAGGACAGCAGCCGTTTTGTATCCACCAGAGAGAGATTTTTGGTCAAATTTTCCTTTGCGACAAAGGTGTATCTGTTCAGGCTCTCATTAAAATAAAGGGCAGCATCATGAACAAATGGAACGACATTAAACGAATTATATTTTATCTCCCCAAGATATTTTTGAAAATCTTTCAGTTGCTGCTGCCGCAAGACAAGATAAAGATAACTGGTTTTCAACAGATTTTTACGAAATTGGAACTCCTTATGTGCTGAGTCCGGCAGTTCGTCGTTCATAAAGGCAATCCCGATTTCTTCCTTGTATTTATCAAAGTTCAAACCGTAATGGAGACTTCTCAACACCTGGTACTCCTCTGCCAGATTCTCAAAAATAAAATCTGTTTCAAGGTGCTGCACAGCCAGAGTATATGCGGCCTCCTGAAGGATAGAACGATTCAAAACAATACCATTCGTATCTCGAGTACGAGTCCGGTAAAGATTATAGGGTTCCTTTTTCCCGTTTCGTACTCTCGGTGCCAGGTCTACTTTTTCAACCAGCTCTTTAAATTCAGCGGACGAAAGACGGTCGCAGAGATGATAGAGCAGCCATATCGATGCCAGATTTTCAGAATGGACACCGGCCCAACTCATAGAAACTTCTTTGTGAGGACTCTTATGGTCTGGTCTTGGAAAATACGATTGACCCTGAAACACAAAAATATCACGACTGTTTTTCAGTAAATCTACTGTATTCCAACCAAGCTGCAGAGCTGCCGCATACACAAAGGGCTTAAATGCTGATCCCATTGTTCTCCGGGCGGATGTCGCCCTGTTAAAAAACCTGTTTTCAACACCTCCGGCCATGGCCTTGATCATACCATTCTGCAGAACAAGCGCCCCACCTTTCAATTTGGGGAAACGTTCTAGATCCAGAAGAACATTTCCTTCACTGTCAATATCACGTACGCTTACCCAGACACGATCACCGACCTGCAGCTCAGCAAGAAGGAGTGGAGTATCAGCTGCTGCCACCTCGCTCCATCGATTCTTCTTCCATTTAACAAGAGCCTGCAACGGACGAACAATACCTTTGCTATCAATGACACCACCCTCGAGCCCACGAGCTGTAAAATCCACACTGATTTTCAAAGAACCATCTGTGCCCTCAGAATCCTGATCAATTTCAGTTATCGTCGCAAATAAAAAAGACTTTTCTTTGAGTTCCTGGTCTCCGTAATAGTCAGCTGCTCCCAATTCTTCCTGAACTTCTTCACGCTCATATCCACGCAAACGAATGTCAACCCGAGACAACTCTCTGCGAAGGATATATAATATATTTTCCTGCAATCCCTTATCAACACTGGAGATAACACGTAAACCGGCAGTGGCCAGATTACCGATTCCATGCTTTTCAAGGGCCTCTTGTACCTCTTGGCTCCCCACAGCATCCCTTATCATCTCCATTACATAATCGAGCTCATACCCGACCTGCCCTTCAGTAAAGACAACATCACTGTTCTTTGCCTGCTCGTACTGTTCCTGGGAGAGCATTCCCAACTGCTTCATCTGCCCAAGGACATACCCTACACGTTCATTAATCCGTCTCCGTATTTCCTTTTTCCCTTCTTCGGATTTACGTCTGAACGGGTTATAATAGTTAGGTCTTTTCACACTCCCCGCGATGAACACGCACTCCAGAAGAGAGAGGTCTTCCACATTTTTATCAAAATAGTACCGTGCGGCAACACCCAATCCGTGCCCATTGCCGCGCACATAAAACTGGTTGGAATAAAATTCAAAAATCATTTCCTTGGAATAATGATATTCAAGACGAAGGGCAGACAAAAGCTCTTTCAACTTTGCTTCATACGATCTTCCTGATCGTTTAAATAAATTTTTGGCAGTTTGCTGAGTGAGCGTGCTTCCCCCCTGTACCACACGACCGGCTTCGTAGTTCTTTATTGCGGCACGCCCTATGGATATCACATCAAATCCATAATGATAAAAAAAACGATTGTCTTCAGAAGCTACCAGTGCGTTAACAAAGTTTTCTGGAATCTGTTCCCAAGTTACATACTGTCTGTGGGCCTCATCAAAAAATACACCTAGAGGAGTAACGCCATCGCTATAGAGAACAGGACTCTCTTTTCCGAGAATACTCCGGATATTTTCTATGGCCACTTCCTCTCCGGGATGAAGTACAACCAGCCAGTGCAATACTCCCCAGACAGCCAGGAGTAACAAAATTGCAAGAGAAAGGAAAAAAAGTATAATTTTTTTAAACATAGGAACAACAGGTTAGAAAAAACGTATGCAAAGAGAGAAAAAAATCAACCGCTAACATAGTGAAAATGAATGTTTATTGCTAAGTAATAACACTGATTTCTATTGCAATTTATAGAAAGGTAGAGTTTAAGTAATAAAAGTCAGAAGATTGTACTGTTTTCGGACGTATATCTCAAGGATGCTTTTACTACTTTGTACGAATTTAAAGACAACCCTTGCTCCGCATCTTACCTTATGACCCGATTATTATCACATTTCATCAAAACCTTCGGTATCGCCCTGACCCTTCTGATTCTCTCTTCCTGCGGAGGTAAAGAATCAACCGCTCTTTACCCTCTACCCAAGAGTGAAATTGCATCCCCGGTCAGTTCTCTGTCCACAGATCCTGAACTGCTCTTGGTGAAGGCCGAGCCGGAACAGTGCCTGACAGAAGAACTTGAAGCCCTTCGCCGTTCAGGCACCTGGCAACCCAAAAGTGATTCCGCTTCTCCATCTCCAAAAATTTATAAGAAAAACGCTTATGATTTCCCCATTGTCATCAATAAGCAGGTTAAAACCTATCTCGATCTCTTTCAAAACAAACAGAAAAAAACCTTTCGCCGCTGGCTGGAACGGTCCGGAAAATACATCCCCATGTTTCAAAAAGAATTGCACGCGGCAGGCCTCCCGGAAGACTTGGTCTATCTGGCGATGATCGAAAGTGGGTTTAATCAGAGGGCGTATTCAAGGGCAAAAGCCGTTGGTCTCTGGCAGTTTATCGAGGGAACAGGTAAATTCTATAACCTAAAAATAGACGACTATGTGGATGAGCGACGCCACGCTGAAAAATCCACTCAGGCTGCCGTGGCCTATCTCTCCGACCTTTATGCTGAGTTCGGTGACTGGCACTTGGCCGTGGCAGGCTATAATGCAGGTCAGGGGAAAATCAGGCGTGGTTTGAAACGATATAAATGTGACAACTTCTGGAGCCTTGCCCAGCATCGCTACCTGGAGCTTGAAACCAAGCGTTACGTACCGAAACTCGTTGCCGCAATTCTTATTTCCAAAAATCCAGACAAATACGGTTTCCACAACATTCAATACGAACCACCTATGGAGTACGATACCCTCCGCGTTGGACCAGGCCTCAGCCTTGAAGCCGTTGCATTGATCAGCAACACCGACAGCAAAAAGATAACCCAGTTAAACCAGGAACTCAAAACCGGAAGAACCCCACTGAATAAAAGTTACTATGATGTTCAGATTCCCCTTGGCACTAAGAAGCTGGCAGAAGCCAACCTCCCACGCTTGAGCAGTGTGGCAAGTACAGGGTATAAAACACACATTATCCGTAAAGGCGACACCCTTTCAGCGATTTGCAGACGGTATAATATTAACAAAACAACACTCCTTAAAGTCAACAACCTGCGGAGTAGTAAACTTATTGCAGGCACACATCTCCGCATTCCCCACAGCAGTGTCCGCTATCGACTCCTTGCCGAAGGGACACAGGGCAATATTGCCTCCAACGATCTCATTCTTCATAAAATTAAACCGGGTGAAACGATTTCCAAAATTGCCAATAAATACAATATTCCTGCCCACCTGATTGTTAGCTGGAACGGCCTGGAAAGCATACACAAAATACGAGCCGGACAACAGTTGGCTCTCTACATTGACAATGGTGACGCGTCTATAGCTGTGACTGAAGACCCAACAAGTGTTAAAAGCGTTGCCACCCTCTCTCAGCAGGATAACAATTCATCCATGATTGTCCTTGCTGAACAGAAGAAGTATGCTCCATCTTTGGAGAAGACCCATTCAAAAATCAAAATCAGCTGGTATCAAGTTCGCAATGGAGACTCTCTCTGGGCCATTGCCAAAAGATTCAACCTCTCCACCAAACAGCTCAAATCCTGGAACAATCTCAAATCCAATCGTATTCAACCTGGCACCAAGCTCAAGGTCAACAATGTCTGACCAGGTACTAACGAAGCCAACGAATAGAAAGTAAGCCTCCCGGTTGGTCTGACCACCATCCCCAGCTTTGTGTTTACAATAGACATCTAACTCTCTCTTTTTTTTATTCACACCAATCATGGCAAACGAATCTTTTCCAGCAGTTGACTACCCGGCAGATGTCCATACCCTGACCTATGATAAGAGAACCATACTTCTCATTGGTACTGCCCACATTTCACAAGAATCTGTTGATCTGGTGAACGAGGTTATTTCACATGAAAAACCCGACTGTGTCTGTATCGAGCTTGATGAAAAAAGGTATAAAGCCCTTACTCAAAAAAAGAAATGGCAATCACTGGATCTCAAACAAATCATCAAGAACAAACAACTCTCCACCCTGATGGTCAATTTACTCATGGCCTCTTACCAGAAAAAACTTGGTGAACAGCTGGGAGTTAAACCCGGTGCCGAACTCTTAAGCGCCACCAGAGCAGCAGAAGCTCACAATATTCCCATTGCTCTCTGTGACCGCGATGTTCGTATTACCCTGCGCCGAGCATGGAAATCCACCTCTTTTTTTAAAAAAGGTTATCTCCTTGCCACCCTCTTTGCCTCTCTGTTTGATTCCACTGAAATCAGTGAAGAAAAACTGGCTGAAATGAAACAGAAGGACGTCCTTTCCGATCTGATGGATGAAATGGGAAACGCGCTTCCTGATGTAAAAAGAGTCCTCATTGACGAAAGAGATATTTATCTTTCCGAAAAGATTAAAGCGGCCAGGGGCGAGCGATTGGTTGCCGTAGTCGGTGCTGGTCATGTGGCCGGTATTATGAAATTCTTCCAGGAAGATCGTAGTGCTGAGCTTGATGAAATTTCCACTATTCCACCGATTTCCAAAATGTGGAAATGTATCGGCTGGGGTATCCCCACATTGATTATCGGGTCACTTGTGACCATAGGTTTCCAGAAAGGTATTGCTGACGCAGGAGCGAATCTCCTCTACTGGATACTTGCCAACGGAATTCCCTCTGCCATAGGCGGAATACTTGCCTACGCCAACCCACTCACAGTGATTGGCGCCTTTGCTGCAGCCCCGATTACAAGCCTGACACCGGTAATTGGTGCCGGCTATGTCGCTGCTTTTATCCAGGTCATGAGAACACCACCGGTGGTAAAAGAATTTGAAACCGTTGGTGATGATATGAGTTCTCTCACAGGTTGGTGGAAAAACAAACTCCTTCGCGTCTTTCTTGTCTTTCTTTTTACAGGCCTCGGTTCTGCAATTGGAACCTACGTCGGCGGCTATGAAATCATTAAAAACCTTATCAACTAACAATAAATCGGCACTCCTTATTATGACAAAAACAGAAGAACAAAATACTTCCGTGCAGCTCACTTCCAAACAGAAGAAATTTCTCAAAGGTATTGGTCATTCTCTCACCCCTGTGGTCGCTGTCGGAAAAGATGGACTTGGCGAAAAGATTTTAAAAGCCACCATTCTTGAACTCAGTCGCCATGAACTGATCAAGGTCAAGGTTGGTAAAAGCAGCCCGGTCGGACGTCAGGAAACAGCAGATACGTTGTCTTTGGGAAGTGGGAGCTCCCTTGTCCAGATTATCGGGAAGACTATTCTTCTGTACAAGGAAAACCTGGAATTGGACAAGGATAAACGGTTAAAACTTCCCAAATAAGTAAGACTCTCTACGACACATGACACCCTTATAACTATTCATGCGTTATCTTACCATCTTTGTCTGTTTTTTAACGATCGGCCTCTCTCTTCTGTTCGTCAACCGTTTACGTATTTCTGAAAAAATTATTGCTGACAGGCTTCAGACAATTGGCGGCACGGATATTCAGGTGACGGTCAGTGCTCTCAATAATCATGAACTTCTCATTACCTCTCTTCGCTCCAGTTTTTCTAAGGATGCTCAATTTCAGAGTATCCAACTCCACGATTTCGCCCTTGTCTATGATCTACGTGATTTGATCAAGGGAAAAGTTGCGAAACTTGACATAGATGTATTGCAACTCAAGCTCAACAAAAAAAAGAAAAAGGGAACAAACAGTCCATCATTCCCCAAAGACATTCGCTCATACCTGCCAAAGAAAATATCTGTCCACAATCTGATTATTTCTACTCCGGAAATTGACGGGGACCTCACGCTCCAGCTTTTTATCCAAAACAGCAGAGGGCAGCCTTTGGACATTGAGCTTGACATCAATGGGAAAAACCTCTCCTTGCCTGGATGGAATCTGGCCGCTCTCACTGGAAAGCTCTTTCTACAGACAGAGAACGGTACAACCATTACCCTGCAGAAAGACTCCTATATTGAAGTAAAGGACGTCCAGGGAGTTACAACCCAGCTTCAGGAAGCGGTTTTCCTGCTTTCCGGAAAACTGACCAAAACTCGTGATAAAGGCTGGCTCGCATGGCCTGCAACAATGACAGTTGAGACCGAGGGACTTCAACTTCAGGACCTGCTTGTTCAGCCATCTTCTCTGTCACTGCAACTAAAGGAACAGCTATACTTCTCTCCGCCTGTTCAATTTCACAGCGCCATCGATACCAGTAGCCTGTTGTTGGAGTGGAAAAACAAAAGCGTTCCCTTAAAAGATATTCAAATCGACTTTGTGGCAGACAAGCACAGGCTTCAACTTGCTATTCTCTTCTCCCACGCTCTTGTTCCGGGGCAGATAGAAGGCAGTCTCTCTCACAATCTCCTGCAAAACAAGACTAAGGCTCTCTTCACCATGCCTCACCCCTTTGATCTGAGCGGAGAAGATGTAAACTCAGACCAGCTGGTCAAAGGCCTACCCCTCCCATTTCTTTTAACAAACGGTCTTGTGAATTGTACCGGTACCGTCCAGTGGGAGAACAACAAAGCACTGTTTATCAATTCAGATTTTGAATTACAAAACGGCGCGGGAGTGTATAAAAACTTCACCTTTAACGGCCTTCATATCCAGCAGGGGTTACAGCTTTATCCTGCGATTCACACTATCCAGCCGGGAACTGTTTTTATAAGCGAATTGGATAATGGACTCACTGTCAATAACATTGAGATCCACAACCAGATTATCCACACCGGCAATGATACCCTTCCAACCCTCCTTATTGACTCGGTAGAGGCTGAAATACTAGGGGGTAAGGTAAACAGCAAAGAAATCAGAATTGACCCCCTTTTGCAGGAGTTAGACCTTCTTGTCCAGCTCCACGGAATCGCATTGGACGAAGTTATCAACCTCAACAAACTGAATGGACTTTCGGTAACAGGAATCATGGATGGAAGTATTAGGCTTCAAATGAAGAATGGGCAATTCAGCATCCCTGAAGGAGAATTACATTCCAGACAGCCAGGCGGTGTCATCTCTTACCATCCCCCTGAAGGAAGCAAAGAGCTCCCTCAGTTACCTGCCTATGCCATGAAGGCTTTGCGGGAGTTCAATTATGACATCCTCACCGCCACACCGAGGTACAAATCAGATGGCACCCTAAATATTGCTATTCACACAGAAGGTAACAGCCCCCCACTCAATACCACCAGACCCGTCCACCTGAACCTTACCACGGAGCAGAATATCCTTTCTCTTCTGCAGAGTCTTCGCTATAGTAAACGTCTCACTGATGATTTGGAACAACGATTGCGGACACGGCGGTTCAAAGACTGATTTGGTCAGGAGTCATCCTGGTCAACAAAGCTCTCAGGGTAAAAAATATGCTAAAACACTCCATTCCCATATTCTGCTGTATGACTCTCCTCGTGAGTTGTTCACCAACGGTTCAAGTAGCGGCTCCTAAGGAGCCTATTACTATTAACCTCAATGTTAAAATTGAGCATGAGATAAGAGTGCAGGTCGAAAAAGACCTTGATGCTGTTCTCAGTAAAGACAGTGGCTTATTCTAACAAGGAGAAAGAAATGCAAAAAATAGTAACAACAGTTTTCCTCACCCTTTTACTCCTCTGTCAACCCGTCTATGGCCTTGAACTGCAGGACGCAAAGGCACAGGGGTTAGTAGGAGAAACGACCACCGGCTATCTTGCCCCCGTAGGCACTCCTGACCAGACTGTAAGCGATCTGATCACTTCCATTAACAGTAAGCGCAAACAGCATTATCAAGAAATTGCCAAAAAAAATAACACCTCTCTGCAGACGGTGGAACAACTGGCTGGCCAGACGGCAATAGGAAAAACGCCTGCAGGACAGTTTATAGATGATGGCACAGGCTGGAAGAAGAAATAACAGACTCTTCTTGCCTGAAACAGGCAAAGAAAGCCAGCTATGAGACCAGCCAGCCTGAACTTGAGCCAGACTGCTCAATGCCTCGCGTTCGGGAATATCACAGTTTGAAAAGGTCTGTGGGACTATTCTGCCGGGCAACGTAAAGCGTGCAACATTGGTCAGGGGACAAAACAGCTTCCGCACTTTTCAAGGCAAGATCCGGACTATTGTTGGTTTCGCTGAGATGGGCCAGGACAAGATACTGTAACTTGTCGTGAAGCAGAGTCTGAAGAAAAGAAGCGGCATCCTCATTGGCCAGATGCCCATGGCTTGAACGAACCCTCTGCTGAAGAGAGAGCGGATAGGGACCACTCTTCAGCATGTCGGGATCATGATTAAATTCCAAAATAACTGCATCGCAGTCACTGAGTCTCCTGGCAATGAGGTGGGATACCTTGCCGGTATCGGTGCAGCAGGCAACACTGACTCTCCCATCACTGACAAGATAGCCGACAGGGTCAAGTGTATCATGGGAGATTGCAAAGGAGCGTACCTGGAGATCCTGCAGTTCAAAGACAGATCCTGTTTCAAATTCAATTCGCCTATGCAGTTTTCCCAGTTTTTTTCCACTTCCCCGAAATGTTCCCTCATTGGCATAAACCGGTAGTTTACAGCGTCTGGAAATAACACCTGCCCCTTGGATATGATCTCCATGTTCATGGGTAAGAAAGAGGCCATCCAGTGCCATCATCTCTCTGCCATGGAGAGCCATCCTCCTTGCTATGTCCTTGCCGGAGAACCCAGCATCGATAAGAATAGACGTCTTACCGGCCTCAATATAGAGAGCATTGCCCTTACTGCCGGAACCAAGTAGTGAGAATCGCATCCTGCTTCTACACTCCAGTGTGACCAAAGCCACCGGCACCGCGTGCGGTTTCTTTCAGCTCTGTGACCAGTTCCAGCTGTGCCTGGACCACAGGAGCAAGAATCAACTGGGCAATGCGATCACCACGTTTAACAACATAGGCCATTTTACCAAGATTTATAAGAGCCACCCGAATCTCACCCCGATAATCGGCATCAATAGTACCGGGACTGTTAATCACGGTGACTCCATGTTTCACGGCAAGACCACTCCTCGGCCGTACCTGAATCTCGTAACCGGGCGGAATGGCCACCTGAAGCCCTGTTGGAAACAAGTGGATTTCTCCAGGCTCAAGGCTATATGTACCTTCAAGGGCTGTCCCCACATCCATACCAGCGGCAAGTGCCGAATGGTAGTGAGGTAGAGACAAATCTCTACATTTTTCAGGTTCTAGCCAACGTATTTGTATTTTTTTCTGTTCCATCATCTGGACCTTTACTCTCTTTGTATCAATTTTCAAGGGTGGTCTTTAACATACATGACACTCCAGCAGGAGACCATAGATTTTATGCTTTTATATTGCCAATCATTATCCAAACAGGTAGACCTATCCTTCAATTTACCATTTAAAGTACCTCTACAAAGAAAAATTATGGAATTTAGCATCACCAAAGACTTTCACAATGTCAGGCTGGATAATTTCCTCCGCAAAAACTACAGGGAGATCCCATTAACAGGGATTTTCCGCATGATCCGCAAGGGCAAGGTCAAGGTAAACAGGAAGAAGAAAAAGCAGGACTACCGTCTGCAGGAAGGTGATCTTGTCCGTGTCTGGGATCCATCGCCCCCCACTGCCGCAAAAGCTCTACTCCAATTAACAGATGATGAAAAGAATCGTATTAACCAGACAATAGTTTACGAGAATGACAGGCTAATTTTCTGCAACAAACCAGCAGGACTGGTGATGCATAGTGGCAGCAGCCATACACATGGACTCACCGAACTGATACAGGCCCATATCCAAAACAGAACATTCAGTTTTGTGCATCGTATTGACAAAATGACGTCAGGACTTGTCATGGGGGCAAAAGATCCGGCAACTGCCAGAGAACTCTCGGAACTGATCCGTGAGCAAAAAATCCAGAAATATTATCTGGTACTGGTTGAAGGAGTATTGGAAAAAGGAAAAAATCATTTCTCACTCAACACTTTTTTGAAAAAGGAGCATGATCGGGTCATAGAACACCCCAATGAAGAACGAGGAGCAAAAAAGGCCAGCAGTGAATTCTCAGTGCTGGAGCGAGGGCCCAAAAGAACCTTACTGGAGGCCAGGCTTCATACCGGCAAAACCCACCAGCTGCGAGTGCAGCTTGCCAATATCAGACATCCCATTGTGGGAGACGGTAAATATGGAAGACAAAGGAAAACGAAGACTATGTTTCTTTTTTCGCAACGTATTGTGATACCCTCTCTCAATATTGACTTTTCCCTGCCGGTGCCGGAACTCTTTTATTCTGCACTGAAAAAACTTTAACTATCGTGATATGCTCCTCGACTCCATACACTCTCTACAGTGGTTCATGGTATACCGGCATAGGAAGAATTCACGACATATTTTATTACTCTTGTACTAAATTCATCACCCATTCAGGTATATTAAAAATACTCAAACTGTGATTTAATGGACGGTGAAACAAATTTGGGGAAATACAAGCAACTCAGGGCGAAGACAATAGAATGGGAAATTCCAAAATTATTTTATTACTCGGAATTGTTTTTTTATTAACTACTTACAATCACGTTGCTGCTCTCACCTTTTGGCCAGACACAGGACAAGACAAGTGCTACAACAATTACGGGCCAATTACCTGTCCGCAAAAAGGACAACCATTTTATGGACAAAATATTCAGGATCTGGGTCAGCAGGCTTCCTACACCAAGCTGGATGCAAATGGGAATGCCTTACCAGTTACGATTTACACTGTTGGTGGGAATGACCGGAAATGGTACTGGCAGTGTAACAAACGTACACACCGGCATTTCATGTGGTGCTGACTGCAATGAATCATATACTCCCAGTACGACAGTATCTCTGGTTGCAACTCCCGACAAAGGATCTATATTTACCGGATGGTCGGGAGCATGCGCTGGTAGTGGCTATTGTGTCGCAACCAGGACTCAATCAGAATCTGTTTCTGCCAACTTTAAAGATACATCTTCGGCAGCATTGGTTCCCTCGTACCTTTTGTTGGCAACTCCTCACAACTAGAATCCTCCTTTTCTTTACGAAAAAGGAGGTTAACCCAACATATCAATATCACATGTAACTGAAATCTTATGTCGAACAGACAAAGAATCTTTATACTAAAAAATATTCCTGGATAAAACCCTAAGACAGGGTTTCCACACAACAAGAAAAGTAACAATCACATGACATCCGACCTCGCCCATCAGGCTAAAATACTTCACTTCCTTGACCGACTCTCCAACCACTACCTGCAAGGAAAAATCAGAGCTCTCAAAATGGCAGTGATTGCCTTGCTCTCAGATGGCCATCTTCTCCTGGAAGACATACCGGGGCTTGGAAAAACCACTCTTGCCCTGGCTCTCTCCAGTGCATTGGGACTTTCTTTCGGTCGCATTCAATGTACCAGCGATCTTCTGCCGTCAGATATCACAGGGCTGTCCATTTTCGATCGTGAGTTGAACACGTTCCGATTTATTGAAGGCCCGATATTCAATCACATTCTTCTGGTCGATGAAATCAACCGGGCCATGCCGAAAACACAGAGTGCCATGCTTGAGGCCATGGAGGAAAGAAAAGTAACTGTGGAGGGTAAGACCTATCCGCTTCCGGAACCTTTTATGGTCATCGCCACCCAAAACCCAACGGAACAGATTGGTACTTACCGCCTTCCGGAATCACAGATGGACCGTTTTCTGATCACTACCGGAATCGGCTATCCCCCTGAGGATCTTGAAAAAGCGATCATTCGTCAAGGCGGTATCCGCAAGAAGATGAATGAAATAGAGCCAATAGTCAGCCGGATCGAGATCGAGGAGGCGCGTCAGGCTGTCTCCGGGATCCATCTCTCTGACAAACTGGTGGACTATATCTTCAAGATAGCCCATGCAACCCGTGAGCACCCCTTCACTGTCTCCGGGATTTCCACCCGTGGGGCAATCAGTATGGCTTCTGCCGCCCGTGCTGTAGCCTACCTCGAAAATCGGAATTACGTTATTCCGGAAGACATAAAACTGATAGCAAGCCCTGTTGCCGCCCATCGTCTTATTTTTCTCCCGGAACATGAATCTCTCAACAAACAGGAGGTTCTGCAATCAATCCTGCAAACCGTTCCAGTTCCCATCGTCTAAAACTGACCCGGGCAGGCAGCCTGTATATTGCCATCACCCTGCTGCTCGGCTTCGGTGCGGTGAATACCGGCAACAATCTTCTTTATTTACTGGTGTCAGCTCTCCTTGGCTTCATGTCCATCTCCGGCATCCTTGGCAATCATAATCTAAATGGTCTCACGGTTCAGATTGTGCCACCCGAGGAGGTCTACGACGGTCTGGAAACACTCTTCACCTTCCGTGTCCACAATGGAAGACGTCTGCTGCACAGTTTTTTGCTGGAACTCATATTTCAGGGCCATTGTAGTAATGACATTCCTCTCCTGATGCGGAGTGAGACCGCAAAAGTGAGCATCCCGGCCACCGTCAGGGGCCGAGGAGAACATATCAACCATGTGGTAACGATACGATCTAACTTTCCAATCAATTTTTTTATTCGCAGTCGGACAATCCAATTTCATCAACCAATTACTGTCTTTCCGCGGCCGCTCCCCTGCCACTCTGCCCTGTCTGAATATTCGGCCCAGACAGGGCAGAAAAATGAATCCACTCAAAAAGGTTTCGAAGGCGACATCACCCGTATCGGTGATTATCAGGGGGGAGAGCCTTTGAAGATGATCCACTGGAAGCTCTCAGCCCGTCACGACTCACTGAAAATCAAGGAACTTTCTTCAACCGTTTCAGAACCGGTTGAGATCGATCTGGATACCCTGCCAGGGAACAGCATGGAATCACAAATCTGCTGTGCATCATTTCTGATCAACAAATTTTCCTGTTCCAATCGACCGGTGGGCTTAAAGCTTGGCAAAACCGTATACCCTGCGGCAACCGGACGCCATCACAAGTGTCACCTGCTTTCAAAACTGGCTCGTTATGGTCAAGATTAAAAAACCCCTTAACTACATTACCTACTCAGTCAGCCTGATAGGGGCCAGTCCGCTCTATATCTGGCTCAATCTTCCGGCGCAAATCTTTCTCCCGATAGCCTTGGTTTTCGGATTCTATTCCGAGCAGAAAAATCGCTACATCATCAGTTCCCGTACAGCGACAGTCCTTTCGATTGCTTTTTTTCTCTTCTATGCAAGTCAACTCAGTCTGGCAAACATCGTAATACCGGTTGTCAACATGCTCGTTCTCCTTCTATCCATGCATCTCATTACAGAAAAAAACAGCAGGAAATATCTTCAGATTTTTGTTCTGTCCCTCTTCTGCCTGGCCAGCTCTTCCGTATTCAGTATCTCCGTCTCTTTTTTTCCTGCCCTCATCTTGCTGGTGTTCGGGGTGACTATCGGACTTGTGCTCTTGACATTCTATACAAAAGAACCAGGCAGAAGCATTCCTGCTCCGCAATTGTACACAATACTGAAGACAGCAACCATTCTTCCCATCGTCTCCCTACTGCTGATGCTGCTCTTTTTTGTCATTCTTCCACGAACAGAGCATCCATTGTGGAACTTCCTCAATCCTATCACCTCGGCCACCAGTGGGTTCAGTGAAGAGGTACAACCTGGGACAATTGCCAGCAACGTGGCTGTCAAAACTCTCGCTTTTCGGGCCCAGTGTCAGGAATTGCCTCCAGAAATGCTCTACTGGCGTGGAACTGTTCTCAACACCCTGAACAACACGGTATGGCAACGAGCCGATTTTCCAGAAGAAAGCACTCAAGTTCTCGGAGGAGAAACAGTTCGATGCACGCTTTACCTCCCTGCAAAAAATAATCAGTTTCTGTTTACTCTGGATCATCCCCTATCCCTTTCAGGTATCCGTCATAGTGCAAGCAGTGATTCGGTCTTTCTCGCTAGCCACTCTTTAGAAACAAAAACAGGCTTTCAATTAATTTCTCGGGTGGGTGGGGAACTTACTGTTCTTAAACCTGTGGACAGCTCGTTCTACCTGAAGATCCCGGACAATCTGTCACCACAACTCCTGGAAGTAGCCGAGGCTATCCGGCAAAACAGTTACTCTCAACGAGAGACCATTGCCCTCCTGAAAAATTTCTTTCGCGAGCAAAATCTCTCCTACGCCACCGATGATCTCCCAGGGCCCCAAGCCCCGATTGACGAGTTTCTTTTTACAAAAAAACGGGGATACTGTGAGTTTTTCGCCTCCTCATTTGCACTGCTCCTTCGTATGACCGGCGTCCCGAGTCGACTGGTTGGCGGCTATCTGGGCGGACGTTACAATAACCTGGGAGGATACTATCTAATAACTGAAGACATGGCCCACGTCTGGGTTGAAGCACTGGTTGACGACCAGTGGATACGCATCGATCCCACTAAACTGGCGCATAATTCTTCGGCAACACCGATGGCTGGACAACGACCAACACTCTCTTTGCTGCAGAGGACAGTAGATGCCATAGACTATTTCTGGACCCGGGCCGTTATCACCTATGATTTTCAGAAACAGATCAGTCTGATCCAACACACTGGAAAAGGTCTCCAGTCATTGCAGAGAAATTGGAAATATACGGTGAAAGAATACTATCCGATACTCTGGATTATACTCTCTGGGGTCGTTATCTGGCAAATAACCCGTTGGAAAACAACGAGCCGGGAAGAAAGAATTTTAAAACGATACCTTCGTGCTGTCCGTCGAAGACACAAAGTAAAAAGCATTCCACCAAACATGGGCCTGAATGAGCTCGCCAATCAGCTTCAAGACCCGGTGTGTGAGGAGTTCGCCCATATTTTCGGATCAGCGCTCTACTCGGAACACAGACTGACCAAAGGGGAGCACCAGAGAATTCTCTCTCTCATCCATATTCTGGAAAGAGGGAAAAAACCAGATGACCACTAAAGCTCAGCTATTAGATTTTTTCTCTTGCGCAATACGGTAATAGATTTCCTCATATCTGTCCGCCGCCCTTTCCCATGTATACTCTTCGGCAGTAATCCTTGCATTGCCGCCGATATTCGTGCGAAGTTTCTCATCGGTCAAACTTTTTAAAATAGTCGCCAATTCCGCGGACTGTGCAAAGATAAAACCATCTTCACCATGGGAAATAATTTCCGATGCACCGGCAGCCTGGCTCACAACTACCGGCAAGCCGTAGGCCATAGCTTCAAGTACTGTCATACCGAAGGCATCAGAGAGTGAGGGCAAGACAAGAACATCGGCCAAGGCATAGTAGTTTTTGACATCTTCCCCTACAAATCCTTCAAAGTACACTCTCTCCCTTGCTCCGGAATCTTCAGCAAGTTTCTTATAATGCTCAAGGTGCTGACCTCTCCCCACAACAAAAAGCCTCATCTCCTTACCGATTGCAGGAATGAGAATATCGAGCCCTTTACGTTTGAACTCTGAACCGACAAAAAGAACAACCGTCTCCTTATCACCAATCCCCCTGTCCTTTCTTTGAGATGGACGATTAGCACTGATCCAGTCAGGATGGAACACGTCCGCATCAACACCTGGAGGAATGGTCACGACATTGTGTTTCCGATGATAATATTTTTCAATATCCTTACGGATAACGCCTGAGACAGCAACAAGCCATGGGCTCTGCATCTGACGTTTTTCCATCCACAGATAGAGCCGGCTCCGAAAACTTAAAAATCGCTGATCAAGCCTGCGGATAAAAGAATACTTATATAAACCGCCCAGGTAAGAAAACGTGTGGATGGTGAGAAGATCCTGATTCGCCCCCCGCTCATGGGAATGAATAACATCAAAGGTTTTACCTTGGAGAACTCGTGCTGATTCCCTGGCGTACGAATAGGAATTCAATACACCGGACCTATTCAACTTATTAGGAACAGGAACCAGGTAAAAGTGCATACCCTGAGATTGCTCATCATCCTTCCCCCAGGCGAAAAGATGTATCTCGTGGCCCCTATCTCGCATCCTGCGGGCAATCTCAACGGTGTAGCGCTCCGATCCTCCGGTGGTTATAAAACTCTTTACCAGAATAGCGATTTTCAGTCTCTTTTTAGCCATTTTTCAGATTCATTGTTTTTGATAAACTCGTAAAAACTTCGATTTCCGATGGATAAGTATTTATGCCCGGTAGTTAGGGTGAAAAGCTTCATATTGGAGGCGTGCAATTTTTCTATCATTTCGGCGTACATGCGGTACGTCGTAATGATACGAAAAATTGTAACAACGAACAAGATGAAGAGTTTTTACGACGCCATCATTTTTGATCTGTAACACTTTATTCTAGTACGGATAAACACCCACGATATCTCCCTAGGACTGCCTGTTACCCATAATTTTAAGCTGGACATTTAAGCCTGAATCGTGCATACTTGATGCATGAAAACCCAAAATCAAATCAAACGTACATTGTCTGAGGAGTCAAGTTTATTATACCTTGCAGATTTACT
>JAIPEF010000056.1 GCA_021737265.1 Desulfocapsa sp.
GGTAATTTCCTTATTTTTTTTACCTATCTAAAGCGGGTCACTATCTCGGTGAGAACCAAGCGTGGAGTCCAATACAAACAACTTATGGAGGGTCTATCGGAACATATAGGATGGGTCAGTTTCTCACCAGTGGTAACACCTGTAACATGAAGACAAAAATCATCTTGTTTCATTATGCACAGGAAAAACCGGAATACAAGAGTCCTTTTCCGACAGTTCCGCGAGATTGACTCCGGCGAGGGTTTCGCGCAACTGAGCCCTGGCATCTTCCCATACCTTATGAACGGAGCAGCATTTACTCATGGTGCAACTTGCCGGTCTCCCCACACAGTCATTGAGAAAGATCTCACCAATCATCACCTCAACCACTTCAAGCAGAGAAATGGTGGCCGGATCTCTAAGCAGTCCATAGCCACCCTTTGGTCCCTGCTGAATCCGAATCAGGCCTGCCCGTGCCAGCTCCTGGGCAATTTTGGCCAGGAAATGGGTAGGGATATCCGCATGTTCAGCAATTTCCTGCTTGGAAACCAGAACCCCTTCCCCCTTATGGGCCAGGTAAACCATACACCTGACCGCATATTCTCCAGCACGTGTCAATCTCACTTAGCACCATTCGTAAAAGATTTATAAGATATTTAATATCCTATTTATCACATTAAAAAAAACAGTCAAACTTTTTTTTCTTTTCCCTGAAAGATTGTTGAGGGGTATGCATTGGAAACAGAAGAAGAAAATACGTTCAACGATGGAGTAGCTGATTTTTTTACTGCCCGAATCCCCGTGGTTCAGGTTGGAATTGCCTGATCTTTTTTGGTAAAACCCCAGTCCAGAAATTCAATTGGCCACCTTTTACCAGACTCTCTTGACCAGAAGGACTCTCACTGGCACAAAAAAATGACAATTTCTCTTGAAAGATGCCAGTAAGCAGGCTATAGATTCGGAGTAATATTGTTACTCCAAAACACAAAATAAATATTATTTTAACTTTTTTATCGCTTACACAATGCCTTATATTGAGTAACGAGTACTCTCAGACATCACCATCCACAGAGAGAAACAAACAGCAATCATGTTAGACAGTCGGCACCAGCTTATCCCGGAAAACACAAAACAGATGGACTTCCATGAACGATTGGGCAATACCATACTGGAGGTATTTTCGCAGTCTGATTTTCATGCGGTTGGCATCAGGGATATTGCCCAGAAAGCCGGCGTAAGCTTTGCCACAATATATAAACACTACGGCAACAAGGAGCATCTGGTTTTTGCCTTTGTGGATATATGGATGGGCCGGTTGACCGACAGAATCATTGACCACCTGCAGGGCATGGCCGATCTCAAGGAAAAGCTCCGGAAAATTTTCTGGCTGCAACTGGAATACTATGAACGCCACAGTGATTTTGCCAAAATAATATTCATGACACTGCCCATGAAAACATGGATGACCGATGAAAGTTTTGAACAGCGCAGAATGTTCAACCTTCTCATGGATGTTCTGAGGCAGGGTCAGGAAGAAGACATACTTAACGCCAATGTGGATACCCGGATATTACTTGATTTCATCCTGGGTTTTGTCCAGCGCAGTTTTATCATGTGGGTACAGAGAGGACAAAAAGACAGTTTGGCTGAACAGACTGATATCATGTTTGAAATGGTTTGGCGCGGAATTGTAACGCCTGAAAGTCTGAAGGCTGTAAGCTGAAGAAAAAGACAACAGTAATTATCCTTACACAGAAAACTTAATCGAGGAAAATCATGGGAAATTTTAATACGTTGTTTCAACAATCTATTGAGCAACCCGAAGAATTCTGGGCAGATGCTGCCAGCGGCCTTGACTGGATAAAAAAATGGGACAAAGTTCTCGATGCTTCTAACCCTCCATTTTATCGCTGGTATAGCGGAGCGACCCTGAACACCTGTTACAATGCCGTGGATCGTCACGTGGAAGCAGGCCGTGGCGATCAGACTGCCATCATCTACGATTCTCCGGTCACCGACACCATCCGTAAAATCACCTATAAAGAACTGCAGAACGACGTTTCCCGCTTTGCAGGAGCCCTGAAAAGCCAGGGAGTAGAGAAGGGTGACACTGTCATTATCTACATGCCCATGATCCCTGAAGCAGCCATTGCCATGCTGGCCTGTGCCCGCTTAGGCGCTGTCCATTCTGTTGTCTTCGGCGGTTTTGCTGCAAGCGAGCTCGCCATCCGCATTGATCATGCCAAACCCAAGGTTCTGGTCACAGCATCAGGGGCCGTTGAAGGAAAAAAGATAATTGCCTACAAACCCCTGGTTGACAAGGCCATTGAGCAATCCGATCACCATCCGGAAAAATGTATTATTTTTCAGCGTGATGTGGTCGAGGCTGACATGCAGGAAGGCAGAGACCTGGATTGGCAGGAACTGGTTGCCGCCAGTGAACCTGCTGATTGTGTGGAGGTTGCTGCCATAGATCCGCTCTATATTCTCTACACATCCGGCACAACCGGCATGCCAAAAGGGGTTCTGCGGGATAATGGTGGACATGCGGTGGCCATCCACTGGAGCATGAAAAACATCTACAACATTGATGCCGGTGACGTATTCTGGTCGGCATCAGATGTTGGCTGGGTAGTGGGCCATTCCTATATTATTTACGGGCCTCTATTGAAAGGTGCCACCACAATCATATACGAAGGTAAACCCGTTGGCACTCCAGACGCAGGGGCCTTCTGGCGGGTTATTTCCCAGCATAAGGTCAAGGCACTTTTCACTGCCCCCACCGCCTTTCGCGCCATCAAAAAGATGGATCCCACCGGCTCCCTGCTTGGCCAGTACGACATGTCTTGTTTCGAGGCCCTCTACCTTGCAGGAGAACGGCTCGACCCGGACACCTACCACTGGGCGAAAGACCTTCTCCATGCGCCCATCATTGATCACTGGTGGCAGACAGAAACCGGCTGGTCCATTGTTGCCAACTGCCGTGGCATTGAGGAGATGGAAGTCAAAGCAGGCTCCCCCACCCTTCCGGTTCCCGGCTATGATGTGCGCATTGTAAACGATGAGGGAAAAGAACTGGCGGCAGGCGAAGAAGGAAACATTGTAATCAAGCTGCCTTTGCCTCCGGGAACACTGGCTTCTCTATGGCGCAACGAAGAACGTTTCGTCTCCTCCTACATGACCACCTTTCCCGGATACTATGAAACCAGTGACGGTGGATTTATCGATAAAGACGGTTATGTCTTTGTCATGGGCCGCATGGATGACGTGATCAATGTTGCCGGCCATCGCCTCTCCACCGGTGCCATGGAAGAGGTGATTGCCACCCACCCTGATGTCGCGGAATGTGCGGTTATTGGAACCGACGACCAATTAAAAGGCCAGTTGCCACTGGGACTTTTTGTTTTGAAAGAAGGTGTTGAAAGGGATACCGAAGAGATCAAAGCCGAACTGGTGAAGATGATTCGGGAAGAGATCGGCCCCATAGCGTGTCTGCGTGAAACCTCAGTCGTTGACCGCTTGCCGAAAACCCGTTCCGGAAAAATCCTGCGTGGCACCATGCGTTCCATTGCCAATGGCAAGGAATACCGGATGCCGTCGACCATCGATGATCCGGCAAGTCTGGAGGAGATCAGCAAAACTTTGCAGGGTATGGGATATCCCAAAAACTAAATGTACATCGTCCAGCGAACGAGAAAGAAGACCACTTGATTCTGTGGTCTTCTTTCTCGTTCACATTTTTGATGTTCATTTCTCCATTTTTCTCACCTATTGTCATGAAAATCCACGAATACCAGGCAAAAGAACTTTTCAACAAGGCAGGAATTGCAACACCTGCCGCCAAAGTCTGCAAGAGAAAAGAAGAAATCTCCAACATCGTTGCAACCATGCAGATGCCCCTTGCAGTGAAGGCCCAGGTTCATGCCGGAGGACGTGGCAAGGGTGGTGGTGTTGTACTTGCCACAACTACAGAAGAGGCGGAAACAGCGGCCAACAAAATCCTTGGCATGCAGTTGATTACAAAACAAACCGGCAAACAGGGGACCAGAGTAAACACCATCCTTTTTGAACAGGGAGTAAAACTTGCACAAGAGCTGTACCTCTCCATGCTTATTGACAGAGAGCATGGTGACATTGTTATCATTGGCAGTAGAGACGGGGGAATGGATATCGAGACGGTTGCAGAAGAGACTCCTGAACGCATCATCACAGTTCACGTCAATCCCCTCCTTGGGTTGCAGGGCTACCAGGTCCGGGAACTGATTTACGGCCTGCAGCTTCAAGGAGACCTGGCCGGATCCTTTGCCGCACTCATAAAAAAACTGTTTGCCCTCTTCATGGAGTACGACTGTTCTCTGGTGGAAATTAATCCCCTTGCCGTCACCGAAGACAATGAGATCATCCCCCTTGATGCCAAGATGGACATCGACAGCAACAGCCTCTTCCGTCATCCGGACATTCTCGCCATGCATGATAGCAGCGAAGAAGATGAACTGGAAACTGCGGCCGCCAGTTATGGTCTCAATTACATCCGCCTGGATGGCACCATCGGCAGCATGGTCAATGGAGCAGGGCTTGCCATGGCCACTATGGATCTTATTAAACAGGCTGGAGTCGAACCCGCCAATTTTCTCGATGTTGGAGGTGGCGCCAGTGCCGAGATGGTGGAAAACGGTTTTCGCATCATCGTAAGCGATCCAAATGTGCAGGCTATCTTTATTAATATCTTTGGCGGCATCCTTCGCTGTGACACCCTGGCTGAAGGTGTGGTTGCCGCAGCACGCAAGGTTGGACTCTCCCTGCCTGTTGTGGTACGTATGGAAGGAACCAACGTGGAAAAAGGAAGAGAGATTCTGGCTCAATCGGGACTGAATCTCACCAGTGCCACAGACCTCAGACACGCAGCCGACCTTCTGGCTGCCATATAATACAACTATGCGATACCCTGACAACTTTTTGAAGAGTACCTGTACTGCCCTGTTTTTCTTCATCTTCACCTGTTACCACCTTCCGGCACAGGCAAAACTGGTCATCGCCCAGGGTGGAGCTGCAGGCCATCTCATGGCACATAACCTGCCCTCGGTAACCCTGGCCGTAGCTATGGAGGCAGATATTATCAAGATGGATCTGGTGTTGAGCAGAGACAATGAAGTCATCGTCTTTGGCTCCCCAACCCTTGACAGGGGTACGGATGTTGCTGAAATTTTTCCAACGAGGGCGAGAGAAGATGGGCAGTTCTATGTTCTTGACTTCAGCCTTGATGAAATCCGCCAGCTGACCCTTCGTGACCCCGCAGGACGTTTCCCGGCAGACCTCCATCCCCGGCTGACCATCCCCACCTTTGGAGAGGAGCTGTCACTGATTCGCAGCCTGGAAAAAAGTCTGAACAAACAGATCTCCATTGCTGTGAAAATTACCCAGCCCTGGTTTCATCACAAAGAGGAAAGGGATATCAGCGTCCCGGTTCTCACTATCCTGCAGAAATATGGGTACGGCATGCAGAATGACGACACATTCCTCCTCTCCTATGATGCAGCAGAACTGCAACGCATTGCAAAGAATCTCCTCCCCGAAAAACAGATGTACATCAAGCTGGTGCAGCTCATCGAAGCCAATGATGGAAGGGAAACCATGAGCAAAGAGTGGGACGAGTGGGTCAGTTACAACTATGACTGGATGTTCAGCAACACCGGGATCCGCTCACTTGCCACCTCTGTTGCCGCCATTGGTCTGCCAAAGAACATGCTTGTTGATTCACAGGGACAACTGAAGCTGGGTAATTTTGTAAAAAATGCACACCAGCTAGGCACGCTGATCTTTACGTTCCCAATCCAGAAAGATGATCCGACACGGCCTCCCTTTGCGAAGAGTTTTGAGGAAGAGCTTGAATTTTTCTACTTCACGGTTGGAGTTGATGGCGTTATTACTGATTTTTGCGGGGAAGCGGTACGCTATCTCCGCAACAGAGTAGAAACTCTGCAACAGCCTTTACAAGAACCTTTGCAAGAGACGTCACAGATTCAAGAGAGAGAAGAACCCGTTGATCCCCAAGCAGCAACAGTAGGGAACGATCCCCTGCAACTCACCATTCCCCTTGGATATGAGAAAAAGGAATAGGTATGGCCATATTTGTTGATAAAGACACCAGGGTACTGGTTCAGGGAATCACAGGTAAAGAGGGGCGGTTCCATGCCGGGCAGTGTCGTGATTACGGGACACAAGTCGTTGGTGGAGTAACGCCCGGGAAAGGCGGGCAGGAGATGGAAGGGACCCCTGTCTTCAACAGTGTTGCTGAGGCCTGCCGTAAAACCGGCGCCAACGCCTCCATGATTGTTGTTCCACCCCCCTTTGCCGCCGAGGCCATCCTCGAAGCTGTGGATGCGGAGCTCGACCTTGTCGTCTGCATCACAGAAGGAATACCGGTGATGGACATGCTGCGGGTGAAAAACGGAATGGCGGGCAGAAAGACTCGTCTCATCGGTCCCAACTGTCCGGGGATCA
Source organism: Desulfocapsa sp. (assembly GCA_021737265.1). Taxonomy (GTDB): domain Bacteria; phylum Desulfobacterota; class Desulfobulbia; order Desulfobulbales; family Desulfocapsaceae; genus Desulfocapsa. Next base: position 6,481 of record JAIPEF010000056.1, read on the forward strand.
TCACTCCAGGCGCCTGCAAGATAGGGATCATGCCCGGCCCCATCCACACACCCGGCGGCCCGGTTGGTGTCGTTTCCCGGTCCGGAACTCTGACCTATGAGGTGGTGCATCAACTCACAGAACAGGGGCTGGGTCAGACCACCTGCTTAGGAATCGGCGGGGACCCCATAAACGGCACCAATTTTATCGATTGTCTCGCCGCCTTTCAGGATGACCCTGAAACGAAGGGTGTAGTCATGGTGGGTGAAATCGGCGGCACAGCTGAAGAAGTGGCTGCGGACTGGATTGCAGCCAACATGGACAAGCCTGTGGTCGGCTTTATTGCCGGGCTCACCGCCCCTCCAGGCAGGCGCATGGGACATGCCGGTGCCATTGTCAGTGGCGGTAAGGGAACGGCCGCTGCAAAGCTTGCTGCCATGCGGAAAAATGGCATCCATGTCTGCGAGAACCTTGGTGATATTGGCAGGGTGTGCAGGGAAGTGTTTACCGGGAAAACCCAGTGAAAAAGATCAGCCGGCAGGACTTTGAGCAGGTCGAACTGCACACCGGAACCATCATTGAAGTGAACGACTTTCCGGAAGCCGAAAAACCGGCCTGGAAACTGACCATCGACTTTGGCGAAGAAATCGGCATAAAGAAATCAAGCGCGCAAATCACCGATCTGTACAGCAAAGAGGCGTTGATGAATAAGCAGATCATAGCTGTCACCAACTTTCCACCCAAACAGATTGGCCCCTTTATCTCAGAATGTCTGGTCACAGGATTTATCCAGGAAGATGATTCAGTGATTTTAGCAATCCCCGACAAACCAACTGCTAACGGTATAAAATTATCATGACAAAACAACAGATCCCTTATCGCGTCCTGATCGGCAAACCCGGGCTTGACGGCCATGATCGTGGTGCAAAATTTATTGCCCGTGCCCTTCGGGATGAAGGCTTTGAGGTCATTTACACCGGCATTCGCAGGACAGCCGCTGAAATTGCAGCCACTGCCATCCAGGAGGATGTTGATGTAGTGGGTTTATCCTCACTCTCCGGTGCCCATCTGCGTCTCTTCCCGGAAGTCGTCAATGAATTGAAAGCCCGCGGTGGAGCAGATATCCCGGTATTGGGAGGAGGTGTGATCCCCGACGAAGACATCGAGATTCTTCTCCGGGAGGGGTTGAACGCTATCTTCACTCCAGGCACCCCGGCTGACGTCATCATCCAATCTTTTACCAAAGCCAGTCAACAGCACCGCGACCATGATTTCCAAAGGTGAGGAGCTCCTTACAGGGCTGAAAGAGCAAGATCCCCGTGCCATTGGCAGGGCTATCTCTGCAGTGGAGAATAACGGGGACGTGGCCGCAGACCTCCTGGCCGCACTCGACCAGGATCTAATCGATAAGGTTCTGGTACTTGGCATTACCGGTCCACCGGGAGCCGGAAAATCCACCCTCACCGCGGGAATGATTAAAACCATACGCGAACAGGGACAACGCGTGGGGATTATTGCAGTGGACCCCTCCTCTCCCATCAGCGGTGGTGCGATCCTCGGAGACCGTATCCGCATGATGGATCACGCCCTTGACCCTGACGTGGTCGTGCGCTCCATGGCCACCCGTGGACGCCTGGGCGGCCTCTGCTCGTCAGCCGGCGCCGCAGTGCGCATCATGGCCGCCTCAGGATGCGAGGTCATTATTATTGAAACCGTGGGTGTGGGACAGTCTGAAATGGACATTGTCCGGCTGGCAGACATCACCCTTATGGTCCTTGCCCCGGGTTTTGGTGATGACATCCAGGCCATGAAGGCAGGCATCCTTGAAGTAGCGGATTTCCTGGTGGTCAACAAATCTGACCAGCCGGGAGCCGAGGCCCTGTGCATGGATATGGAACAGATCTTTTCCGCAAAAGTGGAAGAGAGTGGCATCACAAGGGTTCTACAGACCATCGCCTCTGAGAACAGGGGCATCGATACCCTTCTCGCAACTGTTCACAGATTTGCAGAACACCTGGACACCCATGGAATCAAGGCACAACGTCGCAGCCAGGCGCTGGATGCTGAAACCCTGGATTGGATACTGGAGATCCTTCGCCCCCGTTTCATCCTGGCCATGAAGGATAATCCAAAACAGACAGACCCGCGCATACGGGCACAAGAGCTGATCAATACAATCCACAACCCCCATAACATTACGCCATGACTATAAATAAAAATTTCACCGATTGGCAGGAGCAGGAGCTGGATGCCAGCCTGAATCGCTTTCCGGAACGAAAGAAAGAATTTATTCTCCACGGGGATGCCGAAGTCCAACGACTTGCCCTGCCCGAAGAGATTGATGATGACTATCTGGAACACCTTGGATTCCCGGGCAAGTACCCATTTACCCGCGGTGTCCAGCCCACCATGTACCGCGGAAGATTCTGGACCATGCGCCAGTATGCCGGTTTTTCCACAGCAGCTGAATCCAACAAGCGCTACCGCTATCTTCTCGACCAGGGAACCACAGGCTTATCCGTTGCCTTTGATCTGCCCACCCAGATTGGTTATGACTCTGATGATGCAATGGCCCTTGGTGAAGTGGGTAAGGTTGGGGTGGCCATTGACACCCTGGCCGACATGGAGACCCTGTTTGCAGACATTCCCCTGGACAAGATCTCCACCTCCATGACCATCAACTCACCGGCCATAGTACTCCTGGCCATGTATATTGTGGTTGCTGAGAAACAGGGCATCCCGGCAGAAAAACTCCGGGGCACCATCCAGAATGATGTGCTCAAGGAATACGTGGCCCGCGGAACCTATATTTTCCCTCCCCGGCCATCCCTGGGCCTGATCACCGACATCTTCCAGTGGTGCAGCAGCAACATGCCGCTCTTTAATACCATTTCCATCTCCGGGTACCATATCCGGGAGGCGGGATCGACTGCAGCTCAGGAGGTCGCCTTTACCCTGGCAAATGGGATCACCTATGTACAGACCGCACTTGATGCAGGACTTGAGATTGATCATTTTGCCAGACGACTGGCCTTTTTCTTCAACGCCTCATCCAATCTGCTGGAAGAGGTTGCAAAATTCAGGGCCGCGCGCAGACTCTGGGCCCGCATCATGAAAAACCGTTTTGAGGCCCAGCAGCCATCTTCCATGATGATGCGCTTCCACACCCAGACCGCAGGAAACAGCCTGGCTGCCCAGCAGATCGACAACAATATCGTCCGCGTCACCCTCCAGGCCCTGGCCGCTGTACTTGGCGGTACCCAGAGTCTGCACACAAACTCCCGGGATGAGGCATTGTCTCTCCCCACTGAGGCCTCGGTACGGACAGCACTGAGAACCCAGCAGATCATTGCCCACGAGTCCGGCGTTGCAGATACCGTTGATCCTTTTGCCGGATCGTATTATATGGAGCAGCTTACTGATGCCATCGAACTGGCTGCTGAAGAGCTGATTGCAAAAGTTGAGCAGGCCGGCGGCGTGGTTGCCTGCATTGAAGACGGGTTTATTCAGCGCCAGATCGAACAGGCTGCCTATGACTACCAGAAAGAGATTGAGTCCGGCGAACGGGTAATTGTCGGGGTCAATCGGTTCCAAATTGAAGAAAAAGAAAAGCCGGAATTATTGCGTGTTGATCCAGCCGTGGAAGAGGCCCAGGTCAACCAACTGCGGCGGGTACGTGAACAAAGGGATGAAGGTGCAGTCCAGACCCTGCTCGCCAATCTTCAGGCGGCAGCAGAATCTGACAGAAACCTGATGGAGCCGATTCTTGATGCGGTACGTGCCTATGCAAGTCTTGGCGAGATCTGCTCTGTCCTGCGTAAGGTCTTCGGAGAATACCGCGACTGATGGCGTCGAAAAAAATCTTCATCTGTTTCGTTACTACAATTTTTTTATCACCACGACGTACTATTGGTACGCCGAGATGATAAAAAAATTGTGTGCCTCACATATGAAGTTTTTTTCTTAACCATCTTTTATTTTAAATTTTTTTCAAAACCATTAGACAACATGTTAAAAAAAATTGATCATTTAGGAATTGCAGTTCACTCAATCGCCGAGGCACGGCATTTTTATGAAACCGTGCTCGGGCTCACTTGCGAAAAAGAAGAAGAGGTCGCCTCACAAAAGGTACGTACGGCATTTTTTGTCCTTGGCGAGACCCACATCGAATTACTGGAACCCACCGCTGACGACAGCCCCATTGCCAAATTTCTCAGCAGTCGGGGTGAAGGGCTGCACCATGTGGCTTATCGTAGTTCAGACGTGGACGAACAACTGAGACAGGCCAAAGACAAAGGCTGCACCCTCATCCATGCGACACCTATTACCGGGGCAGGAAATAAGCAGGTCGCCTTTCTTCATCCAAAATCCAGCCACGGTGTACTCACCGAATTCTGCAGCGGAGAGCAAAAATGAATGACCACCTTGATCAACTGCTGAAACTTCGGGCCAAAGCCAGACTCGGGGGCGGCCGGAAACGTATCGACAAACTGCACGCCAAGGGCAGAATGACTGCCCGGGAGCGTATCAATCTCCTCCTTGACCCAGGCTCTTTTGAAGAGTTTGACATGTTCAAAACCCACCGCTGTCAGGATTTCGGCATGGAAAACAAAGTTTTTCCCGGCGATGGAGTGGTCACCGGCTACGGGACCGTGGCCGGCAGGCTGACCTATGTCTATGCCCAGGATCCCACTGTCCTTGGGGGTTCCCTGTCAGAGACAATTGCTGAAAAGATCTGCAAAATAATGGACCTGGCTATAAAAAACGGGGCCCCCATCATAGGCCTCAATGACTCCGGAGGTGCTCGAATCCAGGAAGGAATTGAAAGCCTTGCCGGCTATTCGGACATCTTTCTGCGCAATGTCATGGCTTCCGGTGTCGTCCCCCAGATCTCTGCTATTTTTGGCCCCTGCGCAGGAGGTGCTGTCTATTCCCCTGCACTAACCGACTTTGTGGCCATGGTCAAAAACAACTCCTACATGTTTCTCACCGGTCCCAAGGTAGTCAAGTCCGTGACCCACGAGGATGTCACGGTTGAAGAACTCGGCGGAGCTGACATGCACTCATCACGCAGCGGGGTTTCAGACTATGCGGCCCAGTCAGGGAAAGACTGTGTGGAGTATATTAAAAAACTGCTCTCCTATCTCCCGCAAAACAACGTGGAAACACCCCCCATGGTGCCCCCCCAGGATCCATCGGAACGACGGGCAGAGGAGCTCAACTCTATAATACCTGACAGCCCAAGTGCAGCCTATGATATGCGAGAGGTGATTTCCTCCACCATCGATAACCGTGATTTCTTCGAGATTAAAAAAGATTTTGCCCCCAACCTCATCATCGGCTTTGCCCGTTTCAACGGAAAAGTAGCAGGCATTGTTGCAAACCAACCCATGCACCTCTCCGGCGTCCTTGATATTGACTCCTCCATCAAAGGTGCCCGTTTTGTCCGCTTTTGTGACTGTTTCAACATCCCGGTAATCACCTTCGTTGATGTCCCGGGTTTTCTTCCGGGCACAGCCCAGGAATATGGCGGCGTTATCCGCAATGGCGCAAAAATGCTCTACGCCTATGCCGAAGCCACCGTCCCTAAAATTACAATTATTACCCGCAAGGCTTACGGCGGCGCCTATTGTGTCATGTCCTCCAAACACCTCCGTGGCGACATCAACTATGCCTGGCCCTGTGCCGAAATTGCAGTGATGGGGGCCAAAGGGGCCGTAGAAGTGCTTTACGGCCGGGAAGCCCAGAAAAGTGATGATCCAGCCGCCTATCTTGCTGTCAAGGAAGCCGAATATCAGGAGGCGGTGGCCAATCCGTATGTGGCCGCAAGACGTGGCTATGTAGATGATATTATTGAACCGGCACGCACCCGCTTTCGTATCATCAAGGCCCTTGGCATGCTGCAGAATAAACGTGATACTAATCCGATGAAGAAACATGGGAATATTCCCCTGTGATGGCGTCGTAAAGAGTTAACAACTCACTGCAAAAATGCAGCGAATGAAAAAGCAACCCGTTATTTTTCTTCGGATACTTCAGATATGAAATTTACTAATATCGGTCTCCACAACCTGAGTCAGCCAGGACTCGATGCCCTGCAATTTTCCCTCATAGGCATGGGACTGGTTTTCGGCGGGCTGTTGATTATAGCACTCTACATCACCCTGCTTCCCAGGCTCCTCAAACTTGGCCAGTCCAAGCCGTTAAAAGTGGGGATCAGAAAATCCGTAGACAGTGGTGAAGAAGAGGAAATCCTCCTCGCCATTGCCACAGCCCTGCACCTGCGCAACAACTTTCCTGATGGGGACGAACGGATCACCTGGAAGAGCCACGGTGACATGGAGTCACCCTGGCTGGTTTCCGGGCGCATGCACTCCCTCCACAGCAGAAAACCCCCTATCACTTGGAATAATTAATGAAAAAATATAAACTGAAGATAAACGACAAGGACTACACCGTTGTCATCAAGGATGTTACGGATGATGCTGTGCTGGCCGAGGTAAATGGTAAAAAGCATGTTGTTCATATCGATACCATCAGCAACCTTGCAGCCCCCCAGGAAACTCTGGAGCACAGGCAGATCTCTGCGGCCCCATCCTCCTCTCCACTGAAGATCCCAGAAGCATCAACACCCAATCTTGTCGGTTCCGGAGCTATTGTCACGCCCATTCCCGGCCAGATCATCAGCATCAGTGTAAGCCTTGGGGAAAAGGTGCATTCCGGGCAGAAACTTCTGGTACTTGAGGCCATGAAGCTGGAAAACAGTATCACTGCAAGTATGGACGGGACAGTGACTGAGATCCTGGTGGCTGCGGGCGATGTGGTAGGCCAGGGACAGCCCCTGATTGTTCTGACATAAGGAGACAGTGTGGATCTCTTAAGTTTTTTCAATAACTCCGGAATTGCTCACCTGGAATGGACAAATCTGGTAATGATCACGGTGGGTGTTATCTTCATTTACCTTGCCGTTACCAAAGACTATGAGCCTCTGCTCCTTGTTCCCATTGGCTTTGGTATCATTGTTGGAAATATCCCGCCCATTGAGGGTATGCCACTCTCTGTCTACGCTGAAGGCTCCGTCTTCTCCTACATCTACCTTGGCGTGATGAAGGGAATTTACCCGCCCCTCATCTTTTTAGGGATCGGTGCCATGACGGATTTTTCAACCATGCTCTCCAATCCCAAACTCATTTTACTGGGTGCTGCAGCCCAAATCGGTGTATTTCTCACCTTTATCGGCTCTCTCTTCCTTGGCTTCAGCCCGCAACAGGCAGGAGCCATCGGCATTATCGGCGGCGCCGACGGCCCAACCGCCATTTTCCTCTCCTCCATGCTGGCTCCGGAACTTCTCGGCCCCATTGCCATTGCCGCATACTCCTATATGGCACTGGTCCCCGTTATTCAACCACCCATCATGTACCTCTTCACCACCAAGAAGGAGCGGTGCATCCACATGAAACCTCCGCGACAGGTCTCCAGAAAAGAAAAGATCATCTTTCCCATTGTCGCCTTTCTCATCTGTGCCCTCATTGCACCAGGCTCCATGACTCTGCTGGGCATGCTCTTTTTCGGTAACCTGCTCAAAGAATCCATGGTCACGGAACGGCTGGCCAACACGGCCCGCAATGCGCTGATTGATACCGTAACCATTTTGCTTGGCTTTTCAGTGGGAGCCTCCACCCAGGCCCAGACCTTTTTGACCGGCCAATCCATTCTCATCTTTGCACTGGGTGCTGCTTCTTTTGTCGTCGCCACCATGGGCGGAGTCCTTTTTGCCAAGCTGATGAACCTCTTCCTGAAAGAGAAGATCAATCCCCTGCTGGGAGCGGCCGGTGTCTCTGCTGTGCCCGATTCAGCAAGGGTTGTTCATGTTGTTGGCCTGAAAGAAGACCCAAACAACTTCCTGCTCATGCATGCCATGGCCCCTAATGTGGCCGGGGTGATTGGTTCTGCCATTGCAGCTGGTGTTCTCTGGTCTGCTTTAGGGAATTTCTGATGGAGTCACAAAACTACCTCTCCCATAATTATCAGAATAAAACTATGACCAATACCCCGTTAATTTTAGGCGATTTTCAAATTTACTGGATCAACGGCGGCCATTTTCGTCTTGATGGCGGCACCATGTTTGGCGCTGTACCAAAGGTTCTATGGAGCAGAAAGTGTGAGGCGGATGCAGACAACACACTCCCTTTCACCAATGATGTCCTCTTGGTCAGAACACCAAAACACAATATTATTATCGACACCGGCCTTGGCAATAAACTCACCGAAAAACAGCTCTCCATCTTTCAGGTGACCTCTCCCTGGTCCGTTTACAGTGATCTTACTGAACTTGGTTTGTCACGGCAGGATATCGACTTCGTCCTCCTTACCCATTGTGATTTTGATCACGCCGGTGGAATAGTCATGCATGATACAGAGGGAAATGAAGAGCTGACTTTTCCCGGAGCCGTTCATTGCCTGCAGAAAGCAGAGTGGGAGGATGTTGAAAATCCCTGCCATCGTGCCCAGTCGACCTACTGGCCGGATAATTTCAACTTCCTCAAGGAGGAAGGTACTATTGAGATCATCGAAGGAGACCTTGAAGTAGTTCCCGGAGTAACGCTGCGTCATACTGGCGGGCACACCCGCGGACACCAGCTGGTTGAAATGCATTCAAAGGGAAAAACTGCTGTTCACCTTGGTGATCTCTTCCCCACCCATTTCCATACAAATCCGCTCTGGATCATGGCCTACGACAACTTTCCCCTGGAAGTCATTGACCGCAAGGAGGAATATTTTCGTCACTATCAGCAGCTGGACAGCTGGTTCACCTTCTACCATGACCCGCTGGTCAAGGCGTGTAAACTCGACCATCAGGGGAGTATGAACACCATCTGGCCCACAGGCCCAAATCACCAGTCCTTGTAAATACCCCCGACACTGCCACCTTCTTTCCAGAATATCTCCGCTGTTTTGTCAGAGACTCCGCAGTTCTGCCGGTTTTTTCCCTTTTGTAACCTCATTCAAGGGGAGTATAGCAGGCTGTGCGCCTGGTGTCGGATCAATATTCACCTCCGGGAGACGCAGCAGGTAGGTGTCCACCCGAATATCAACCAGTATCTGGACTATCCCCAAGTCACCAATGGCTTTGGCCGTGGCCGCATCTCTGCGAAAAAGGATGGAAAACCCGCCGCGCCAGGGATTGAGACGATTGACAGCCCGGAGAATCTGGCAGCCCCACCTCTCCATCTGATCGATGAAGGGCAGCATGGTTTCGCTGTCTTCAACCTCTTTCATAAGAAAAAACCAGCCATCATTCTCTATTTCTGAAGGTCGCGGGCGGCTGTCATTCTCGGACATCCTCCTAGTACAGCGTAATCTTAATGTGCCGTTTTGGGTTCGTCCGTCATACCCGAGTGCTCCCTGCTTAAAACGTACTGGGACAAGCGTTATCGGGTATCCAGGAATTTAGCTCCGCTCTGGATCCCCGGATTACTCCCTCGAGGATGACTTCGATGAGAAGATATAAGCCTTACAGTGTACTTGCTGTATTGTGCTTTTAAAAAAAGTCACTTTCACCTAAAAGCCCTGCAGGAGTATTTGGAAAATTCTTATTTTTCGAGTAGGGTCCAATAGACATGAACGCTGTGATTATTAATCTCATAAAAGATCCCCCATGAAAAATACCAACTTATTGAGAATGTCGTGTTTTGCAGCCATATCTCCCCTGCTGCTGCCCCTCTCACTGCAGGCCAAACCGAATACTTCTATTAAAAGCACTCTTGCCCGAGAAGAAGACCCTCGAGCCGGTTTCAAAAACAGCCGTATCCTCCCCTATGTCTTTCCGTCAGAGAGCATGGGGTTTTCAGATGAAACCACAACAGGATGGGTCATGTTTGGACAACCGTTTTAACAGTTACAGCTATGCGGGCAGTTATCCAGCGAGTCAGCAGAGCTTCAGTTACTGTTGACTCTGAAATAACAGGGCAAATTGGGACTGGAGTTCTTATATTCCTTGGCATCCACAAAGATGATGATGAAAAAGAAATCAAGTGGATGGTGAAGAAGATCATCAACCTGCGTATCTTCGAAGATGATGACGGGAAGATGAATCGCTCCCTGATCGACACCAATGGGGCCATGCTTGTTGTTTCCCAGTTCACCCTCTATGGTGACTGCCGGAAAGGACGCAGACCCGGCTATTCCGGCGCCGCTCCACCGGAGACAGCGAACACTCTATACCAGCAATTCATAGAGGCAGTTCGACAAAAAAACATTTCTGTGGCCAGCGGCAGGTTCCAGGCCCACATGGATGTGGAACTAATCAATGACGGTCCGGTGACCCTGCTCCTGGATTCCAGCAAAACATTTTAACATTGAAGAGCAACGACAGAGAAACACATGACAAACCACACCCTTCCTTTCTTTTTCATTCAATGTTCACCATTGAACGTTCACTATTAAGCATTCAATCTTTCCCCCTCCCTCTCTAACAATACGGATAAGAAACATGACATATACCCCCGGCACCTCCTATTCAGGCTTTACCTTGAAACGACGGCAATATCTTGATGAGATAAAGGCAGATGTCTATCTCTTTGAACACGATATCCTTGGCTGTCCCCTGCTGGCCATCAAAAACGATGACAGCAACAAGACCTTTTCTGCCGCTTTTAACACCATTCCCAAAGATTCCACCGGTGTTGCCCACATCCTTGAACACTCGGTGCTCATGGGATCAAAAAAATATCCGGTGAAAGATGTATTCGGCGAGATCAACAAGGGCGGACTCATGACCTTCCTCAATGCCATGACCGGATCAGACATCACCTACTACCCCTTTGCCACCAGAAACATGAAGGAATATTTCAATATCATGGGGGTATATATGGACGTGGTGCTGAATCCACTGCTGGCCAGATCCACATTTGAGCAGGAAGGCTGGCATTATCACCAGGAGAGTGAAGATACTCCCCTGCAGTATCAGGGCGTGGTCTACAATGAGATGAAGGGTGCCTTTTCCGACCCCATCCGTCTAATTTTTCATCATATCTATGGCGGACTGATGCCGGGATCCACCTATGCCCATGAGTCCGGTGGAGACCCGAAGAACATTCCCGATCTCACCTATGAAGAGTTCTGCGCCTTTCACAAAACCCATTACCACCCATCAAATGCCACCTTTTTTCTCTATGGTAATGCTGAGCTGAGTGAAGAGCTCCACTACCTCCAGGACAATTTTCTCTCCCACTTTACGGAGAGGGGAAAACGCATGGAGGTGCAATCTGGACCAGATATACAGGGACCCATCTGTATTGAAGACAGTTACAGTGTTGATTCCGCTGATACCGCCGAAAAAACATTTCTGGCTGTGGCCAGCAAGGTTTCCACAGTACTGAACCGCGAAGAAAATGCAGCCTTCCAGATCATTGCCAATATTCTCTTTAACTCTGATGCTTCACCCCTGAAAAAGACCATCATCAGCAGTGGACTGTGCAAGGACTTTGGCGGCTTCTATCTCTCCACCTCAAGTTTTGAAACCATGATGGTGACTTACCTTGTGGGCAGTGATCCGGAAAAGCTCGATGATTTTCTTGCTCTCTACAAAAAAACGCTCTCTCAGATGGCACAAGACGGTCTCGGATATGATCTGATCCTCTCTGAACTGAACAAGTACGAGTTTGAAGTACGGGAGGAAAGCTGCAAGGCCCAGCGTGGCCTTGCCCTTGTAGGTAAGGCACTGCCGGCCTTTAAATACGATACCGACCCCTATGATTCCCTGCAGATTGAAGAACTGTTTGCTGTTATCCGCAACAAGGCATTGCAGGAAAACTCTTTTGAGGAACTGATCAAGAAATATTTACTGGATAATCCTAAAACGGTCACTGTCACCCTCAAGCCGGATACGACAAAACAGGCGAAAGAAATGGCAAGTGAGGCTGCCCGCCTGCAGAAATACAGTGAAGGCCTCGACCGTGCCGGACAGGAAAAGCTGATCGCCAGAACCATGGAACTGACAGCAGACCAGCAACAACCAAACAGCGCGGAAACCTTTGCCCTGCTGCCCCACCTTACCCTTGATGACCTGGATGAGGAAATTGATTTTCACCAGGTGGATGTCACCGAAGTGGCAGGTTGTGAACTGCTGATCAACGAATTAGCAACCGACCATATTTCCTATATCGATATCGGTTTTGATATCTCCTGTCTGCCCTCCCGCTTTCTCCCCTTTCTTGATCTCTTTGGAACCATTGTTACAGAAATCGGCACCTCTAAAATGGATTACATGCACTTTGCCAGGGAGATCAGCACCTACACCGGAGGATTTTTCCACTCCTTTCAATGCCATGTCAAGAAGGGAGGAGAGGGTGACTTCCGCCCCATTCTCTGGTTCCAGATGAAGTGTCTGCCTGAATATCAGGAACGTGCCATGCAAATTTTAAGCGAGGTCTTTTCAGATCTCTCCCTGATAGACCGAATCCATATTCAGGAAATCGCAGTCCGCGAATTTGCCTGGGCTGAACATGAGGCCCAGAGTGAGGGCTACGGCCTGGCAGCATCACTGGCATTTGCCCAGTTGAGCAGGGCCGGGGCCTGTACCGAAATGGTTACGGGAGTCACCGCATATCGCAGTGGTAAAGAGCTTGCCCGGAACTATCCAAACCATGAAGAGACATTTCTTGATGACCTCCGGGAAATGGCGACTTGTATTTTTAATCGTAATAACCTGATTACCTCCATCACAGCAGATGGAGATGAAATCAACTCTTTTCAAAAGTTTGCAAATGACCTGGTCACAACATTACCGGATACAGTACTGCCCATACAGGAACTCCTTACTCCAAAACTCCCCAGACACGAGGCACTTATCACTGCATCTGAGGTGGTCTATGCGGTACAGAGCGGGAAGATACTGCCCGGCGGCAGGGACTACAACGGCCACTTCGAAGTCTTGAAGACCTATCTCTCACGCGACTATCTGTGGAACACGGTGCGGCAGATGGGCGGTGCCTATGGCTGCTTTATCCAGTTCAATCATGTCAGCGGTAATTTTGCGGTGATCAGTTACCGCGACCCCCAGGTGCGCAAGACCTACGACAGTTATCAGGCCATGGCCGGAGTAGTCAAAAACCTTGACCTGCCGGATAAGGTTCTGCAGCAGCTGATCATCGGTACCTACGGCAATTTCACACCCCTCCAGGCCCCTGCAGCCAAGGGGAACATGGCCCGTAATGACTACCTGAGTGGCGTCACCCCCGAATTCAAACAACAGCGACTCAATGAGATCACCAGTACCTCCGTTGCCGATATGCGTTCCTATGCTCACGCCTTTGAGGCCATGCAGAGTAAATGCCACCGCATGATTATTGGTAACAGAAATAAAATTGAAGCTGACGCTGATTTGTTTGATAAGCTTAGTGAGTTATGATGGCGTCGTAATTATGCCCGGCAGTTAGGGTATAAATACGACACCATCAACTGTGACAATCTCGTAAAAACCTCAAATTGCAGATGGTTAAGTATTTATGCCCGGTAGTTAGGGTGAAAAGCTTCATATTCGAGGCGTGTGAATTTTGCTATTATTTCGGCGTACTAGAGTACGTCGTAATGATAGTGAAAT
>JAIPEF010000057.1 GCA_021737265.1 Desulfocapsa sp.
CTGCATTTTTTATTTAATTTCGACGTACCTTAGTACGCCGAAATTAAATAAAAAATACGCGCCTCGCGCCCGTAGGAAGTACTCTTGGGGTGCATATGGAGCTTTTCACCCTAACTACCGGGCATAAATACTTAGCCATTTCAGGTTTGAGGTTTTCACCCAAACTACGGGCATAAGTACGAGTTTATCTTAATTAGTTGTATGTAGTGCTATTTTTTTATTGTTTTGGTGGTTCTATTAATTCTGAACAAAGATTTTTTCCCTTCTTATATCCCTTAACCCAGACGGCAAGATAGGTGTCCACGTAGTCGAGCCAGGCGGAGAAGTGTTGGGGGTCCGTTGCATGGCGGTACATTCTGGCTGTGACTACCGCGCTGCCGGCAGCGTAGTGGCGACAGTCGTCGCAGTCCGTGTCCGGGACACAGCAGGCGGCTGCACGGTCCCATTTGAGGTCTGTCCGGTACTGCCGGAACGACCTTCCAAGCCCGATGTCCGTGGATGGGTTCATGCGCGGATAGGAGCAGGAAAAGAGGGCGTGGAGACCCTGCTCATGGGTGTGGGCGACAATATTGTAGGGTGAAAAGAGGACAGTGTCAGGGAATTCGGTCAGCAGCTCACTCATGGTGCTGCGGGTGCGGGCAAGGGTTTCAGGATTGTGGCGCAGGTGTCCGTTATAGCCCACAGGAGCTGAAAACATGTTGAAGGTGATTTGCCGGCCGTTTGCCGCCAGTTCTTCAGTGACTTCCCTGGCCTGGTCTATGTTTACCGGGGTAAAGGTATAGACCCACACAGCTCTTGGGTCGTCCTTATAGTTTTTAATCTGCCTGGCAAGCATATCTTTGGCCTTTCTGATCTCCAGACTGGTTGCATCGTTGCCCCACACCGAGATGTGGATGCGGTAGTCGATTTCTTTGGCCAATGGCTTGAGGCCGTTACTGGCAATGCAGCCCAGGGGGATAACATCGTAACAGGTCTTGCAGAGGTCCGGGACCAGGGATGGTTCTGCGCCTGCCAGCACTGCAAAGGTAATACCGCGCTCTTTTTCATTTTCCATGAGCTGCTGCCAGTCGGCTGTGTTCAAATTCTCATCGGCAAACTGTTTGTCACCTTGAAAGTAATAACAACCTTCGCAGCGAATATTGCAGCGGTTGCTCATGTCATAGGTGGATTCGCGCAGGAAAAAGTATTGACGCACTTTTTCAAAGCGCGTGCGTATGGCAGGTTCTGCTATGATATCAGAGAATTTATACACGGTGTTGTTCATGAGTGGCTGTTTATTCGTCGTCTGTCAGTTTTCCGGCGATATATTCCGCAATAATACGGACGGTGGTCAGTTTTGGATAGTCATCCTCATCAATTCGTATCCCGTACTTATCACGGAGAACAAGGGCGATGGTGGCCAGGTCCATGGAGTCAATGCCGACTTCATCAACCAGATCAAGGTCGGCGTCAAAGGTTTCAGGGGTTACATCTTCAAGTTTCAGTTCATCAATAATGATTTCAGCAATATGGGTGATTGTCTGATTGATATCACTTGCCATGGGGGATCTGTTGCTCCTTTTTGGGGGCCAGCACCAGTCTGCCGGAGCAGACTTCATGTTGTTCGCTGGTTATCTGGAAAGAATAGTGATTTTCTTTTTTTCCGGCCTCGGCATGGATGTCAAGGACATCACCCGGCCGAATAAGTTTTCTAAATTTAATCCGTGCAATACTGTGTAAAACGAATTCTTTCTGCAGAACTTTTGCAATGCTTGCGGTTACCATGTGTAACTGAGCCACACCCGGCAATATGGGGTCACCTGGAAAATGCCCGGAAAACCAGGGTGACTGCGAGTTTGTAGTCACCGTTGCCGTCACAGCCTTGTTGTTGTTCAGCTCTGCTTTAAGATATGAATACCACATTGTTCAGCTCTTCTTTTAATACCGAATTCTTAATCACCAGTTTGTAACAGGAAAAAGGAAAAAGTTCAAATATTCTGCCCCTGTTCCCGGAAAACTGAGAATTTTTTTTAAGTTAGCGGATCAGGTACTCCCAAAGCGGACCGCTGAAGCCGCGCGCATGCATCCTGCTGACGGTCTCGGCGGCTGTGTCTCCGCCGGATCCGACAATCCAGTTGATGCGCTGTCCCGCCTTCTGCCGGACCTGTTTTTCTATTGCTGTATGACTGATATCATCACTTTCGTAATAGAGGGGTTCCAGGAGATTAGTGTCTTTGGTGATTTTCTGTTCACGAAGGGCGACTTCATAGAGACCGGTGTGGGGATAGATTCTGATTCCAGTAAAAAAGAAGAACACTGTTTTTTCTAATGTCTCGATATTATCCAGGGTTTCATTAATGGTTGCTGCAGATTCGCCAGGACCTCCCAGAAGGAAGTAATGTGCCACGTGGAGTCCGGCGTCAAGCGCCTGCTGGTGAGCACTGCTTACCTCCTTGACCCGGAAGGGTTTACGGTAGTTTTTTAGCATGGCATCGGAAAGGGATTCTGTGCCGAATTCCACATGCTTCAATCCGCATTCTTTCATGATATGAAAATAGCCTTCCGGTAGTTTGATGGGGGCAAAAAATCCACCCCAGGGAATGGATAAGCCATGATTTTTGAAGGCCTTTGCAACCTCCAGGCTGTGTGCTGTGTCTGAGTTGAAGGCGGAATCGGTGATGAAGATGTATTTTGCCCCCTGTTCCTGGAGGGAAAGGGCGGTGCGAGCCACTTCGCTCGGGTCCTTCAATCGATGTTCTCTGCCCTCTATGTGGGGATAGGGACAGTAGATGCAGCGAAAGGAGCAGCCGCGTTTGGTCTGCAGGTTGAGCATTCCGCCATGATCCAGGTAGAACTGTGAATGGCTGTTCATGACAGACTGTCTGCTCAGCTCCCCTGTCCAGGGGATTGCCGGCAGGCTGGATTCTGATGTACTGATAAGTCCTGGAATGTCTGAAGGGGGCCGCTTGTTTTCAATGGCATCGATCAGCTGACTGAACCGTTCTCCCTCACCGATTATACCGAAATCCGGCTGGAGTGCGTGAAAGATTTCCTGCGGCAGAATGGTGAACCCTGCACCACCGCAGACAATAACCGCCTCGCTCCGCTTGCGCAGCCATGTTACCAGCTCTTTATATTCTTTGATGAAAAAGAGTGGGTTGCCAACTTCAGTATTGTCCACATTTCTCAGTGACAGCCCGATGATATCAGGACCGAAATCGTTCAGCAGTTCTGCAAGTGTTTCTCGGTCAACAGTGTTCAGGTCGGCAATCTTTACCCGGTGTTCAGTTGACAGAGCCCCCGCGACATAATCCAGTCCTATGGGGTAGACTGGATAGGGAACCCTGATGGTGTTGGGGGAGATGAGGAGGATCTTCATTGGCGACCAAATTCCATGGCAGTGATATTTTTACCAAAACCCAGAACCAGGACTTTTTTATCGACTGCTATTTCGCCGGATTCCAGGAGATGGGTAGCCATGACTGCGGCAACAGAAGAGGCTGAAGCAAATTCACCTGTAAATTTCCGGTAGTGGATCACAGGGATATCCAGACCCGTTTGCTGCATGAAATGATCCAGTTGTATCTCTCCGTCGTCAGCAAAGGCTGCCGGGATTCCGGCAAGTATCATCCCGCAGCTGTTCTGCAGATGCTCTTTGCCTCCTAATGCAGCGATAAGCGGATCAATGATGTCGGTTCCGTTTCCGGAAAAAAAACAGAGCCGGACAGAGGTTTTTTTCGGGACTGCCCCGCGGCAGAGATAAAAACCACCGCCACCGTCAGCAGGGACAGTGTTGCCGTCTACGGACGGATCAAAAAGGGGAGAAAAGTGTTCGTGGAACTCATCTGCCGCCAGGACAAAGGCGGAGTGCAGTTTTTCGTCACTCCTAAGAAAGTTGTCTGCGGTCAGCAGGGCCTGTTCGAAAGAATAGTCGCCCCCGCTGCATGTAATATTGGCGCCTGTCGCACCATGCATGATAGCAATCTGACCGGCGGCACTGTTGTGCACGGAGCCAACAAAATCAATGGGGCTTGGGAACTGCTCCTTACTGCTTTGCAGCTTGTCCAGGAAGTCATGGGTTTCGGAAAGGGCTCCCCAGCCGCTGCCCATAAAGACAGAATGCGGGGCCTGCTCAAGAGCGGCATCGTTTAGAACACTCGTGGCCAGGGCCAGTGCCATTTGTGAGAATCGTTTCAGTCTTCGTACTTTTCGGGCAGCCAGGTCTTTTGCAATGTCTTTCAGGTCAAGGGTGCCGGCCATAGATTCCAGTCGGAAAAATTGTTCCATACTCTCTTTCGTATGTCCTGCACCGGTGATGCAGGCTTTGCCGAGAATTGTGAGATCTGCCTTGTGTGGTTCATGTGCTGCTGAAGGTTTGTTGTCAGAGCGGCCAATAACCAGGCATGCGTTATTGCCTCCAAAACCAAAGGAGTTGGAGAGTGCTACTGAGACAGGTTGCTTCTCCGGTTTTTTTATGGGGTGAATCTTACATTCAGGGTCAGGCACAAGGCATCCGGTATTGGCCGGCAGGAGATCTCTTTCCAGGCAGATTGCTGTAACCGCGGCCTCAATGGCACCTGAGGCTGCCAGTCCATGCCCACTCAAGCCCTTTATGGAGGAGAGAGGAGGGACTGGATCAAAAAGTTTTCGCACTGCCCTGGATTCTGCCAGATCATTGTCCGGAGTGCCGGTCCCGTGAAGGTTGATATAACCGATATCGGCTGCTGCCAGGCAGGCATTATCCAGGGCATTCTTCATTGCAGCGGCAGCCCCTTGACCTTGAGGATGGGGGGCGGCAGAGTGATAGGCGTCGCAACTCAGGCCGCAACCGAGAATTTGTCCGTAGGAATGTGTCGGTTGCTGGTTGGTCAGCAGCAGCAGGGCGGCTCCTTCAGCCACTGACATTCCCCTGCGGTTTTTGTCAAAGGGCCTGCTGCCCTCCTGGTCAACAAGCTGCAGGGAATGGAAACCGAAGTAGGTTAAGCGGCAGAGAGAGTCGGCACCTCCGGCAAGTACCCATTGAACCTCATCTGCCTGCAGCATTTTTAGTGCCATGGAGATGGCTACACTTCCGGAAGAGCAGGCAGTGGACACAGTAAGTGCCTGTCCTGTGCAATGTACTTCCCTGGCAATCTCTTCAGCAACAGTGCTGAGTCCATGGTATCTGTATTTTTCAGGATCCTGCTCGCCCTGTGCCAGCAGTGCCTCTGTTCGGAGAATTCCACCGGTGGTGGAGCCCAGGATAACTGCGTCCGGTGGATGCGTATAGCCGCCCATAGCCTGGTTGGCTGCGGTTATGGCAAGGCGATGCGTTCTTGGTAGTGGGGAATCAGAGAGGTCCTGTACCTGGCCCACCGGAAGAGGAGAGGGGTGCTGGACAGGAAAGACAGTCAGGGGAGTAATGGCTGACCTGTTTTTTCGTAAGGCTTGCTCGGTGGCAAGAAGACCGATGCCCAGCGGGCTGATAATGCCGATCCCTGCAATCGAGACGGTTATTTTTTTACTACTCAAGAGAACTTGGGAGAATTTTGACGAATATAATCGGTAAGCGCTGCAAGGGTGGAAAAGATCTTTTCTCCGATCTCCTTATTATTGATAATCACACCGTACTCCTTCTCAACCATGACCACCATTTCCAGGACATCAATGGAGTCGATACCCAGCTCACCGCCAACCAGCTGCGCATTTTCATCAATCTCTTCCGGGGTCACGTCCGTCAGATTGAGAATTTCAATCAGTTTCTTTTTCAGATCTTCGCTTAATGTATCCATAATTTTTTGAAGGTGGACTAAAATCGTTTTTCAAAATAGGGTGTTAACGCATCAGGAATGGCAACAGTACCATCTTCCTGTTGATAATTTTCCAGTATTGCCAGTAGTGTTCTTCCCACAGCCAGACCAGAGCCATTAAGGGTATGAACAAGTTTACTTTTTTTCTGAGCCTTGGGGCGGTAACGGATACCGCCACGCCGAGCCTGAAAATCAAGAAAGTTTGAGCAGGAAGAAATTTCACGGTAGGTCTCCTGACCGGGAAGCCATACTTCAATATCATAGGTCTTGGATGATGAAAAACCAAGATCACCGCTGCAGAGAGTAACCACCCGGTAATGGAGGCCAAGCAGCTGCAGGACTTCTTCGGCATCAGCGAGGAGATCTTCCAGTTCCCGGACAGAAGTCTCTGGCGTGGTAAATTTGACCAGCTCCACCTTGTCAAACTGGTGCTGCCTGATAAGCCCTTTTGTGTCACGGCCGTAGGAACCGGCCTCAGAGCGGAAGCAGGGGGTATAGGCGGTATATTTTATGGGAAGATCTTCTTCGTTCAAGGTCTCACCCCGAAAGATATTAGTAACCGGTACTTCGGCCGTGGGGATGAGATAGAGATCCCAGTCCTTGATGGCAAAAAGATCCTCTGCAAACTTGGGGAGTTGACCTGTTGCAGTCATGGAGGCACTGTTAACGAGAAAGGGTGGCAGGACTTCCTCATAACCATGTTTTTGGGTGTGGAGGTCAAGCATGAAATTGGTGAGTGCTCGCTCAAGCTTGGAGGCGAAGCCTTTAAGTAGAGCAAAACGGGCACCGGAGAGTTTGGCCGCACGCTCAAAATCAATGATATCCAGATCCTCTCCAATCTGCCAGTGGGGTTTGGGCTGAAAAGAAAATTCGGGTTTCTCTCCCCATTTTTTAAATTCCACATTGTCCGCATCATCCTGGCCTTTTGGTACATCATCACTGCAGAGATTAGGGATGGAGAGAACCAGATCCTGCAGCTGGTCCTGGATTGCAGCAAGTTCTTTGTCCAGTCCTTTGATACGGTCTGAGGTCTTGCGCATCTCGGGAATCAGACTGTCGGCATGCTTTTTCTCTTCATCGCTTCCCTGTTTCAGTTGGGCAATCTCTTTGGATGCTGTATTGCGTTTGTTTTTCAGGTCTTCCACTTCCTGGAGCAGATCAAGGCGTTTCCTGTCAATGGCTGCAAACTCGTCGACGTTATCCGTACGTAAGCCCCTGTGGGCAGTTTTCTCACGAACGAGATCCAGATTTTCTCTTATAAACCGAAGTTCAAGCATGGGGTTGTTTATCGTAGGGTATATTGTTTTTTTCTCTCTTTAACCTGCCTCTCTATTCACCTGCTTTTCTATCACGGCTGAAAATTGAAAGCAACCTCTATCAAATTGCTTTTCAAAATGGCATCTGTTATTGTAGTATTTTAAACTTTTTTCCTGAATTTTTATCAGTTCGTCCTGGATAACCCGGAGTGATAAATTTGGATACGTTCAAACATATTACGATCCTTTTGGAGAACCGACTCTGCAAACCTTAGATCGACATAATGCTCTGGTTATTTTTATCACTGAATTGAGAAAATCGGTCCGTGTCCTTGGCATCACCCTTTTGCTGAGCACCGCGGCTATATTTTTTCTTTCTCCTGAACTCTTGCAACTGGTTCAGAATCACCTGGCAGATAAGTTGTATTTTTTTTCTGTGGCCGGTCCCTTTCTGGCCCATGTCAAACTGGCTCTTTTTGCAGCAATTTACGGGATTATGCCCTGGATTATGGCTGTGCTCTGGCGTGCCATGGGGAAACCCTTTGGGGTGGAGGGAAGTCAGCTCTTTTTCTTTGTCCTTTTTACCTGCCTGCTTTTTTATAGTGGAACGCTTTTTTGTTACTTTGTGACCCTGCCTTTTGGTATCAAGTTTCTCCTTGGTTTCGGCTCTGCAGATCTGCAGCCCTTTATTTCCATTGGCCGATTTATTAATTTTACAACGCTTTTTATCCTGGCATTCGGCGTTATCTTTGAGTTACCCATTTTTATGGTGTTTATGGCAAAGGTCGGGGTGTTTACCAGGGGATTTTACGAGAGAAACAGGCGGTATGCGCTTTTGCTGATCGCTATTCTTGCCGCTCTTTTGACTCCAACGCCGGATGTTGTGAATATGTCGCTCATGGGAGGACCTTTGTACCTCTTGTATGAGGCAGGAATTGTAATATTGAAACTGCTGCGTATCAAGTAACAGGGGGGACGAAGAAGGGGAGGGATAACAGAGTGCATTGTAGGGTGAAAACTGAAAATCAGTAATGGCTAAGTATTTCACCCTAACTACCGGGCATAAATACTTAGCCATTACAATCAGAATTCGTACAGGGAGTAACTATGTTCCGCCAGCAGGGCAGCAGTCACGCCCAGTGGGCCGGATATGCCACAGGATGGACTTCCGGCTTTTAGACAAACACCGCTCACGTCTTGAATCCCGGCCAGTTTCAGTATCTGCTGCGCCCCTTTTATAAATGAGGCTGTGACATCCTCGCCAGTTATGGTGACGACTTGTGCCTTTCCCCGGAGGACATCCCGGCCATCACCACCCATGATTTTTGCCGGCGGCCGCGGGGTGGGAAGACCGCCCAGTTGTTCCGGGCAGACAGGTATGCAGATACTGTTTTGCAGGAATTTCCTGCATTCAGCGTCAGGTCTTGTGGTTCCGTCGTAGCGGGTACAGAGACCCACAAGACAGGCACTGACGAGAAATATTGATTGTGGTGTTTGAATGCCCATGAAGAGTTAGTCGAGTGTGAGTGAATATTACATACACCATATAGTTAATACAACGGCCATGAAACGGAAACCTAAAACGACCCTGTCGACCTTACAGCAGAAGCGACTGCTGCGTATTTGCCTTGTAATGGCTCTTGTGGTTATACTGTGGTTTGTTTTTGCTCCTGGGAGTGGGGTGTTCCATCTCCACCAGCAGAAAAAATACCTTGCTCTGTTGAAAGTGGAAAAAGAACAGTTGATTCAGGAAAATAAAGAGATATCAGAGGCCATTGAGCGCTTACAGAATGATGAGGAATACCTTGAGCAGGTGGCCAGGGAAGAGCACGGAATGTTGAAAGAGAATGAGATGGTTTTTGATTTTGGAAAGGAAAAGAAGGAAAAGGACTAACCGGAGACCTTTTGTGAAAGTCCCCGGTTAGTGCCTGTCCATAAATGGTCTTTTTCTCCCAACTCTTTGTTGCATGAGAAATTTTATTCTCGGAATATCAATCATATGCCTGCTGTAAAATTTCCCATTCGCCTTGATTTAGGAGAAAAAGACCATTTTCGGTCAGGCTCCCAGTATCTTATTCCTGAAAAGCTGTCATGAAAAGATCCGGGGGCAGCTTACTGGTTTGCCTGGGTTGTTCTGAAAGCCGCACGGGCTTTGTGTGACACTCTATGCTCAGGAAAATCCGGAGCGTGAAGAACACCCAGAAAGGGCGCCGGCAGGAATTGCATTACTCTGAGCCGGTTGAGTGCTGGTGGCGGAAATCATCTTTTTGATGTTTGAGCTGTTGCAGTGTTTGCAGGTCAGTTCGTCCAGTGCGGACGAGATCATGATCAGACTTTCAAAATTCTTGCCGCAGTCCTCACAGTGAAATTCGTAAATGGGCATGTTGCTACTCCTTGTCTAGAATAAAAAAGAAAAATGAATAAAAAAACAAAGTAAAGTATTAAAGTAAAGTGTTACACACTATTTGTCATGTCTTGTCTTTTGTCAAGTTTCTGATGCAGGGTTAAATGAAAATAAACGAATAAGGTATGGAAAAAGAAAAGGAAATTGTTCAGTTGTTGCACGATATTCGTGGGGTCCTGGCCTGTCATCAGGCAAGCTCAATAGCTGAGTATCCCGGAAGATCCGGACTTTCGTCTTTTCTTGATGGCTGCAGACTGCAGGTGACTTCCGGGTCACCAGGTGCCCCCATTACCGAGGAAAATAACAGGTCAGCAGGAACGGCTTCTGTCACAAAAAAGAGTGACTTGGGAAGTCTTGCCGAGATTGC
Organism: Desulfocapsa sp.; assembly: GCA_021737265.1. Taxonomy (GTDB): domain Bacteria; phylum Desulfobacterota; class Desulfobulbia; order Desulfobulbales; family Desulfocapsaceae; genus Desulfocapsa. The sequence goes on from JAIPEF010000057.1 coordinate 9,796, forward strand.
TGCTGAGGTCGAGCAGTGTACAAGTTGTGCTCTGGCAGCCCGCCGTTCATGTGGAGTTTCAGGGCGTGGCAGAGGAGACAAGGTCCGTCTTTTTGTCATTGGTCATTGGCTGACTGTTACTGAACAGTCCAGCCCGGAAGCAGTTTTTGGCAAGGAAGAAGATCTGATGCTGGAACGGATGCTGGCTGCCATTCATCTTCCCATGGAAGAAGTTTTTGTGACCAATGTGATTAAATGCGGGGTGGGGCCGGATATCCAGCCCCAGGCAGAACATCTCGATGCCTGTGCATCATATCTACGTCGTCAGATTACGGCAGCAGCACCGGAATTGATCTGCACCATGGGCATGGTGGCCACCAAAACCCTGCTTCAACGGTCACAACCTCTTTCCAGATTGCGTGGACGGTTCTATACCTACAGGGGAGCTGAAGGATTGGAAATACCATTACTGCCTACCTTTCATCCCGGTTATCTGGTCCGGAATCCAGAGATGAAAAAAGCCACGTGGCTTGATTTGCAGGCATTGGAAAAATACTTAGAGAAATAAATTCCTGGATACCCGATAACGCTTGTCCCAGTATGTTTTAAGCAGGGAGCACTCGGGTATGACGGACGAACCCAAAACGGCACATTAAGGTTGATGGCGTCGTATTTTCACCCTAACTACCGGGCATAAATACTTATCCATCGTAAAAACCTCAAACCTAGGATGGCTAAGTAAAAAGCTCCATATGCGAGGCGCATATTTTTTATTTAATTTCGGCGTACTAAGGTACGTCGAAATTAAATAAAAAATGCAGCAACGAAGCAGATGGAGAGTTTTTGCGACGCCATCAAGGTTTACGCTGTACTAGAAACGGTTGAGTATTTTTGCCGAATAAAGATTTGACAGGAAGGAGACATCTTCCGGTTTGGGATTCACATATTCAACCCCTACCTGGTCATTAGTTGCCCAGCGGACAATGGCATTCGTTTGAAAGGGTCGTTTTCCCAGGAATAACCCTATGCGAATGGCGTCACCCTTCTGTATGTTATGGGTCGGCATTATGAAACATATCCCGTTCTGGTGGATATTTTGAAGGATGCCTTGTTTTTTTAGGAGTCCTTTTTTGGTGACTACCTGTACATAGATGACATTGCTGTTATCCCCCATCAATCGCATTACATCATTAGCAGCCAGACGAATTGCTGCCCTGTTGTCTTTGTCCTTTTGCGTATCCTCTTTGTCCAGGGATAGGTTCAAGGATGGAATGTTATCCCAGCTTGTCTCTTTGTCTTTGCTCATCTGTTTGTTCACGTTGGAGGTGACAACTGATTTGTCCTCTGTGTCCTCTGTCCTCTGTGTCCTTTGTATATATAGTATGCACTGTTACGAAAAAGAGAAGAATAGGCAACTGTTTTTTTGCCCGACAGATCATTATGTTGAAAAAAAAGTGGTACAAGATGACTGGGAGAAACAAAAACAATTGGGAAAAGATCCGGGTGAGATGAGCTGGAAAAGCTTGATATGCCTAGTAAAAAAAATAGGTGGATGCCTTTTCGACTCCCCTTAAGAGAGGCCAATAAACCCCTTCTGCCCCAATGTTCTTAAGAATGTGGTTACTGCAGTTTCCGCCTCCTGTCCTGTTATTTTGTACTTCTTTGCAAAAATAGTAATAATTTCCCTTACTGTTTTTTTGCCATCAATAAGTTGCCAGACAAAGCTTCCCATCTGATCCAGTTGCAGTTTTTTAGTCGGGATAGCTGCCTGGTTTTTGCTGAACTTTCTGTGCAGTGACTGAAAAAACCGGTTCAGGGGAATAGGGTAAGTAAAGAGGATATCCCCACTGTCCAATTTCTGCCACTGGACAGTATTATTTTGTCTGGGGACACACTCCAGGGCCTGTGTTCGGTTGAGGGTGGCGGTTTTATCAGGGGCAGAAGAGTTCATAACTATCAAGGATGGATGATATTGTTTTTTCAGGAAAAGGCTTTTTGTCAAAAAAGAAGAGGCCACTCAGTCTGTCCAGATCGGGATGGTGGCGCAGGATCATCCAGTGGAACGGCGCTTTACGTTTGAGTCTGCTCATGATTTGGCTGAAGATGGATGGCCGATTGAAGTGGCTTACAGAGTGAGCATTCCGGTGGATCTCTTCTTCCGGCACAGAGACATCACCGAGAAGAACCATGAGCTCTGCCGGAGTTGCCTTTTCCAGGCGTTGGACGGCAGATGTCAGACGGCAGAGATGCATGGTGAGTCCGGAGTCGATGTAGGAGAGGCGGGTGAGTCCAGCTTTAAAACTGTGACTGCTGAGTTTAAAGCTCTCTGGGAGGAGAATCTGAAAGTCCTGAACAGACCAGAGCCGATGGTCACCCTCTTGTCCATGACATCTTAAGGAAGAAAGAATAGTTATGAAGTCCGAATGATGGGGGGACAGGGTCTTGAAAAAATAGAAGAGGAGGGTCGTTCCGCATTGGTGACAGGTAAGAAGGGCCGCTTTGGGTGCGTCATGCTTGTTATCCCTAAACAGTTGGACAGTATAGCTATTCTTTAATTCCTTCCAGAAAGCAGGGATTGTTTTGTCGGGAAACAATTCTGTCTCTTGTTGGAGCTTCCGTCGAATGGTATCAGTAACTTTTCTGGAGATTTTATCCTGTTTTTGCCAGCGAACTTCTAAAACAGGCTGAAAATGTTTTTCAAAGAGAAGGTGGTTGTCTCCGGAAACAATGGCTTCCCAGTTTCCAGGGCAGGAGAGGGTAAGACTGTTCCAGCCAATGTCTCGCCAGGTGTCACTGCTTTTTGTCACTGCTGTGCCTGGGGAATCAGATAGTTCCAATCAGCCTTTTTCCGATTCATGAGATGTTCTTTGTCGCGCTGGCTCATATGGGACTCGCATGTCTTGGTGAAGCACTTCTGTTCCCGTACGATCTGATCCGGAAGGTATAGCTTGACCATATTCCCATTGTTTTCATTGGGATCCTTGGTGTTGTGCTGGAGGATCAGATTGATCCGGTTGTTATTCTTATCAGTGAACCGCCATTTCCAGACATGGAGGATGCCGAAGGAATCACCTTTCCATTCATCCGGCTTCCCGTATTTTGTTTTGTATTTTTTCAGGAGCGTGTGAAAAAACTTTTTACTGGAATCTTTATATTTGAGCTTGATCCTGACGATTTCTCCTGGTGAATCGCAGACGCCGTAGGAGATGATTCCCTTGTCGAAACCATGCCAGTCATATATCACCACTTCTTTGAGAAAGTTGGAGTATTCGATGTCGGGATAATCCGTTACATTGCTGCCCAGGACAAATCCCCCCACCTCGACAGGGATCTCTTTTGCCTGCAGCGTGGCGGGAAAAAAGAGAAGAAGGATAAGTAAGCGGATACCGGAGGAAAATGAAATTTTCACAAAAGACTCCTGCAATGAATGAACGAATTACTTCTTTTATGTGCTCTCTCTTAATCATGTATCATGGAATTAAACTTCATTCCAGTGCAAATACATCTTGTAATATTTTGCTAATCCAGTGACAATCTTTAGTATCTTAGAAATTCTTTCTGCTTTTTTTTGGTAGAAAAGAATTTCGTGAAGGTAGTATTACAATAAGATGTACAGAAAAAAAGTCCAGGACCACCTTCCTGTTGACCTGGGTGAGGCGACCGGCGTCTCCTTCTGAAAAGAACAAAACCATTTTTCGGCCACTTAAACTCTCTGTAAGGTATGAATAAGCCGGCAGCAGACAACTCCATTCGTATCACCGACCGACCACTCTTCTACTGGATACTGCGACGCCATCGTTCCATGCAGTTGATCCTCCTGCTGGTTATTGTTGTCAGCCTGTTCTTTAAGGTCTTCCCCCTTGAGATGCAGAAACGTATCATCAATGAGGCCATTAATCTAAAAGATACTCAGCTTCTTTTTCTCTATTGTGGATTGTATATCGGTGCGGTCACCATTGCCGGCCTGATGAAATATGCAATCAATGTCCTGCAGGTTTTTATCGGGCAGAAGATATTGATTGAGATGCGAAAAGAACTCTATCAGCACGTATTACAACTTCCCCTGCAGTTTTATCGGAAAATGCAGCCGGGTACAGTTGTTTCGGCAATGACAGCGGAACTGAATGCCATCGGTTTCTTTCTGGGCGGGGCTCTGGCCATCCCCATCACCAGCATTCTTACCTTTCTTGTTTTTATTGGGTTCATGTTTAATCTGAATCCAACATTGGCACTCTTGAGTATGGGAATGTATCCCATCGAGATTTTTGTCGTTCCCTATCTTCAGAGAAAATATAACAAGCTGAACACAGAACGTGTCCAGACAACAAGGTCCATGGCCAATGTGGTGAATGAATCCATTTCCGGAATCCACGAAATTCATGGCAATGCCAGTTATGGGCTGGAAGAGGAAAAGCTGACGTCATATATCCGCCAGTTGTTTGATTTGGTAAAAAGACTCTTCATCGTCAAGTATGGAATTAAGTTTGCGAATAATGTTTTTCAGTCATTCGGGCCTTTTATCCTCTTTATTGTGGGTGGTTATCTGGCCATTCACGGTCAGTTTACCCTCGGGGCACTGGTGGCATTCCTTTCCGCCTATGAAAAGGTATATGACCCCTGGAAAGAACTCATTGAATATTATCAGAGTTACCAGGATGCCCAGATTCGATATCGTCAGATCATGAAAATTTTTGATCTTGACCCACCCCATCCCTTACTTCCTGCAGGGCGGGAAGCTTTCGAGATGCAGGGTGACATTAGTCTGAAAAATGTCACCTTTACGGTCCCGAGCGGTGTCCGACTGCTGGAGGATATTAACCTGGAAATCCGGGCCAGGGAGCAGGTTGCCTTGGTGGGTTCTTCCGGATCCGGTAAATCGACCCTTGCCTTGCTTATTTCCCAGCTCTATGATGCCAACCGTGGAACCATAGAGCTTGATAACCATCCCATCAATGAGTTAAGCAAACGCGATATGGGCTGTAGTGTTGCCATGATCGCCCAGCACCCTTTTATTTTTTCAGGGACCATTTATGATAATCTAATATACGGAGTGCAGGCGGTTGCCGCTGAGAAACCGCTTCCTGACCGCGCACAATTAATTTCTGTAATCCGTCAGGTTGGTTTGCAGGATGATATCATTCGTTTCGGTCTGCAGGCAGTGCTCTCGTTTGAAGAGTGTAAACCATTCCGGAATAAGTTTCTTCGGATGCGGCAGATTATTCAGACCAGCTTACGGGATGAGTTTGAACCTGCCATTGAATTTTATGATGCGTCCAGCTATCTCTACTATTCAAATATTCGCGACAATATCATCTTCGGTGACAGTTTAAACAAAGAATTTACAGTCAGTAATCTCCCCGATCATCCACGGTTTATGGAGTTGCTGGCCGAAATGGATCTGGAAAAACCTCTGCTCACCCTGGGCTTTGCCCTTGCCAGCCAAACGGTAACGTTACTGGCTGATTTTCAGGACGACGAGTTTTTCTTTCGTGATAATCCCATGGAAGTCAACGAGTTCAGTACCTATAGTACCTTGCTGGAAAAAATCAGTGGTCCCCAGACCCGGGACAAAGAGGCGCGCAGCTTACTGCTTACTCTGGCTCTCAGGTTTATCCCCAGGAAACATTCCATTCTTTCCCTTCCCTCGGCCATGGAGAAGAAGATTCTTGCAATGCGGCATCGTTTTCAGGAGAAAATTGTTTATATCGATATGGATCATTGCAAGGAGCATGGAACATATACGCCATGTAATAAAGAAACCAGATGTGGTAAGATGAGTGCTTTTGTTCCCTTTTGCCCCAGTGAATATATGTACACCCGTACCCTTCTGGATAATATTTTGTTTGGTGCGGTGAAATCCGAGAAACTGCTTGACGAACGGCTTCGCAATCTCGCCACCCAGGCCTTTCAGGATGAAAAGCTTCTCGACGAGATCATGGAGATTGGTCTGGACTTTGAGGTGGGTAGTAAGGGAGATCGACTGTCAGGGGGGCAGAAGCAGAAGCTTGCCATTGCCAGAGCGTTTTTAAAAGATGCCTCCATTCTGATCATGGATGAGGTAACTGCCAATCTTGATAATACATCACAGGCACGTATCCAGAATATTCTGGAGACAGATTTCAAGGGCAGAAAAACAGTGATTGCCGTTATCCATAGATTGGATTTGACCCCTGCCTATGATCGGATCATTGTTTTAAAGGCCGGGCGCATAGTTGAGCAGGGTACATACGATGAACTCATGGCGCGAAAAGGAGATTTTTATGCACTTACCAAAGCAGAGTCCTGATGAGTTGCACCCCATGAATCAATTCACTGATTTCCAGGAGTTTTTGAACAGGTTGCCTGTTTTCTCCGGAGCCCGCGCTGGTGTGGTAAAGCTGTTTGCCTATCTTGCCAAGCAGGAGGAATATACAAAAGGTCAGCTTATTATAAGTGAGGGCGGCCTCTGTGATCGGTTTTTTCTAATTTTATCCGGTAAGGTGGAGATTTTTCAATTCCATAAAGAACGGCGTTTCCATTTACAGCTACTCTCCGAAGACACCATTAACCATTTTGGTGAGTTGGCTCTGCTCTCAGAGTTCAATTGGTTTTTTTCAGCCCGGGCCTGGACAGATGTGGTTTTACTCAGCATCAGTCGTGAGGCCTTTACCAAGGTTATGGAGCGATATCCCGAATCGTACCAGGCCATGGTGAGGAAGATTATTAATCTTCGAATTAACCGCTTTATAGACCAGTCCAGTTACCTGCTGGATCATATCTCTCCCGAGGCATGGCGGGAAGATCCGGAGGATGAGTAGATGGTCGTATTTTTCATTTAACACTCACATTCAGATAGTTGTCAACGATACGTTCGACACTGCTTTTACCGCTTGTATCGGGTTGATGTAACTCCTGCAGCGTTGTGTTGAGGGCCTGAATCAACTGCTCGTCCGTATCGTTGTGAAAGGCATAGTATAAATCAGCCTGCCTCAGGGTATATACGGTTTCGTAGTTATCGGGATTAATGCCCAGTTTGATCATCAGGTATCTGGTACTGGGTACATTGAACGCAAACAGGTCAATCCGGCCTGCTTGCAGTTTTTTAATATTTGATTCCGGGCTGGCGATTCTGTCCAGATGCTTCTCTTCAACTCCCAGCTTCAAAATAAGCTGCTCCGGTGCCCCATGCCGGATGGTACCGATTCTGTATGTTTTTAAATCCTCAGGGGATTGAAGCTGTATGTTGTTCTTTTTCAGTGCTATCAGGCCAATGGTGAGATCAGTTATGGGGCCGACCCACTTGAAGAGTTCTTCCCGCTGGGGCGTACGTGCGGTGCTGAAAAGGACAGATCCCGGCTTGTTCTGAACCATTATATAGGCCCTGGGCCAGGGTAACAGTTGGATGTCCCCCCGATCTATGGCGATGTTGTTTTTTGCCATGAGCTGTAACAGAATGTCGGCAGAGATTCCGTGGACCTGTTTGTCCAGGGCAAAGTTATAGGGGGGAAGCTCCTCCGTCATTATATTCCAGTTCTCTTGGGACAACGCAGAAGAAGCCGGCAGCCACAGCAGCAAAATGAACAAAGATACGACGCTATGGAAGCCTTTCATCTATCCTCCTCTTTCATGTCTTTCTGTAGAACCTGGGCGGTGGTGGTCAGCAGTTCCTGCATAGAAACCGGTTTCTGCAGGCAGGCACTGACTGCCAACCCTTCCTCCTGGCAGCTATTAAGTATGTCACCGTAACCCGTATAGAGTATTATCGGTAGAGCCGGGTGTAACTGTGATACCTTGCCGGCGAGTTCTTTGCCTGTCATTCCAGGCATGGTCAGGTCGGTTATCAGCAGATCCCAGGCCTCAGCATTAGCAGACAGGGCATGCCATGCTGCAACGCCGTTTTCAAAGACATCAACCCGGTATCCGCCATGGATGAGAAGTTGTTGCATCAGGTCGCGAATGGGTTCTTCATCGTCAACCACCATAATTCTTTTGTTTTTCAGCCTGTCAACGCTCTCTACAGGGAGACTCTCTACCGTCAATTGCCCATCCGTTACCGGGAGGTAGACATTGAAGGTGGTTCCCAGGCCGGGTTCACTGTATACAGAGATTCGCCCCTGATGGCTCTTTACAATACCATGAACCACAGCCAGTCCAAGCCCTGTCCCCTTATCCAGCGTCTTAGTCGTATAATAGGGGTCAAAAATTTTACCCATTGTCTCTTTATCCATACCTGTCCCGTCATCACGCACTCCCAGGACAACATACTCACCCGGTTCCAGTTCAATATTGCCAATGACCCCATGTTCCTCAATAAATATATCTTTGAGGGAGATTGTCAATGTACCTGAAGAGCCGGGCATGGCATGTAAGGCATTTGTGCAGAGATTCATAACTACCTGTTGCATTTGTCCTGGATCTATTAATACTCTGGCCTGAGAGTTAAGCTTTTGATTGATTTTTATGGTTACCGGAATAGAAGATCGCAGGAGACTTATCGATTCTGCAATAATCGGCGCCAGCTGCAGCACCTTTTTTTCCAGTTGCTGTTTGCGGCTGAAGGTGAGAATCTGTTTGACCAGCTCACGGGCCCGTTTTGAGGCTTTTTCCACCTGTTGCAGGTTAAAAAAGGCAGGCGATGTTTTTTCCAGTTTCATCTGTGCCAGTTCTGTGTATCCGAGAATGGCAGTGAGAATGTTGTTGAAATCATGGGCAATTCCACCTGCCAGGGTACCAATGGCCTCCATCTTCTGCGACTGCCGCAGTTCGTCTTCCAGTTGCAGACGCTTTGATATGTCGCGGGCCAGCGCAAGAATAACCTCCTGATCATTGATTACTGTTTTTTTCAAGACTACTTCGACCCAGAACAGGCTCCCATCTTTTCGTCTGGCATGCCACTTGAACACTTGTGGCCCTTTGCGTAAAGCCTTTGCGATCATGGTCCCGGACTTTTGATGACTGTAGGGTGGCTCATCCTGACTTAAGTCGCCTGCCCGCAGAGAGAGGGCTTCCTGCCGGCTGTAGCCGAACATGTCCAGCATGGTCTGGTTGACATCGACAACAGTACCGTCCGCCGTATCGTAAATAAGAATAGCATCATTGGTGGCATTATAAATCTGTCGGTAATGCCTTTCATTTTCTATCAGTGTCTTGGTTTTGTCTGCAATCTCTGCGGACATTCGATTGGCAGCATTGACAATGGTGTTGAGATCCTTCTGCAACACAGGGGGGAGAGAACCCTCAAAACCACTATCAGCAATTTCTTTGAGACGGGAACCAATGGTATTGAGTGGCGTTACCAGAATGCGTCTGAGGATAAGGCGCAGGGCTATTATATAAATAATCAGGATAATAAGAACAGCGGTCGTCGTGGTCCAGATGACCTGTCTCTTGGCCTGGCGAAGAGGATGGTCACTAAAAGCAAGTTCCATTGATCCGAGGAGAAGGCCATCTTTGGAAATGGTTTTTGTGATCAGGGGCAGGGAGGAGGAACCGGGGACAAGTGTATTGAAAATCACACCGGTACCTTCGGCTTTGATACGGATGCCACTGACATGATGTGCGTTCTGGTAGATGGTGGCCGCGTTTTGTGCAGCCACTTGGTCGAAGTTATATAAAGGTAAAACGAGTATCTGTGAAAACTCTTCTGCTGTCTGTTGTGCATCAGTGGTCAGCTCTCTGGTAACGGTGCCGACTGCATAAAAATAACAGATTGTTCCGATTATCACTGCACTGATGGTGGTGATGGCACTCAGCCATATCGTCAGTTCACTTGCTACCGTTCTTCGAATGCTGAAATTCATTTTCTCGACGATCCACTATTGATCAAAAGTATTCCGATACCCGTTTGTGAGGAAAATTTTATGCCAGATTCATCTTCAAAGGTGGTTACTGACAGAAATTGTGCTAAAAGAATCACTTTTTATATATTCTATGTAAAAACAAGGAGTATTACAAACTTTTAAATACTAGGAGCTTGTCCGAGAATAGACATTTTTTCTCAAATCGAGGCATCTGTGAAAAATAAGCACAGGCATATACATAATATTCCGAGCATTATTTTTCACAAGCAACGAAGAGTTGGGGAAAAAGGGCATTTTCGG
>JAIPEF010000058.1 GCA_021737265.1 Desulfocapsa sp.
TTATGCCCGGTAGTTAGGGTGAAAAGCTTCATATTCGAGGCGTGTGAATTTTGCTATTATTTCGGCGTACTAGAGTACGTCGTAATGATAGTGAAATTTGCAACAACGAAGTAGATGAAGAGTTTTTACGACACCATCACTATTCCGAGGATAAAATGTTCCACTGGAACCGTATTGCTTTACCTCCAAGCTCTTACCGGAATAGTTGAATTCTCAGAATCGAGAACTATTTCGAAGACTGCTTAACAATTTCGTGTATCAAATCAGCAATTGTGTAGGTTTCCGGCTGAATATCGACAGTCAAACCATTATCCGTCACCGTTTTTGCTGTGATTGGGCCAATGGCGGCAATGGTCACCTCATGCATTAAACGTTTCAGTTCAGAGCTGCTCTCTGCACCAACCATGGAAAGAAAATTTCTGACCGTGGAAGAGCTGGTAAAGGTGACCATATCCACATTCCCGGATTCAAGCTCGTTGCGGAGCTGCTCCCGCTTCCCTTCGGGGGCAACATTTTTATAGACCGGCACCACAGTCACCTGTGCTCCTGCACCACGTAACATTTCCGGAAGAATTCTCCGCCCCTCTTCCGCCCGCGGAATAAGGATATTTCTTCCTTCCACTCCCTGATCGAGCAGGCTCTCAGCCAAACCTTCACCGGTAAACACATCGGGCAGCAGGTCAGCCCGTACCCCATACTCCATGATGAGATCAGCTGTTGCCTTCCCCACTGCTGCGACGCTGGGACCTTTCATGTCCCTGGCATCCATTCCCCTTGCGTACAGACGCTCAAAAAAGTACTTCACACCGTGTAATGAGGTAAAAAGAATCCAGTGATATTCCTCTAGACGATCCAGTTCATCATCCAGGATCTCATAGGAATCAATAGGTTCGATCTTAATGGTGGAATATTCAAGGCAGTTGGCACCATTTTCCTCAAGACCTGCCATGAGTTCGGATGTCTGTTCCCTGGTTCTGGTCACCACAATCCGTTTGCCGAACAGGGGACGCTTTTCAAACCAGTCTATGGTCTTTCGCAGGTTAACCACCTCTCCGACAATGATAAGGGCAGGCGGCTTGATATCAGCCTCGCGGACAATGTCCGCGATGGTCTCCAGGGTTCCAACAACTGAACGCTGCTCTGGAGTTGATGCCCAGCGAACTACTGCCACAGGAGTTTTCGGGTCACGACCATTAGTAACAAGATTTTTGACGATAATAGGCAGATTTTTAATCCCCATATAAACAACCAGCGTTCCGGCACCGGTTGCAAGCTTTTCCCAATCAATTTTGGAGCCTGGCTTGGTTGGGTCTTCATGGCCAGTGAGAAACGCCACTGATGCCGTATAATCACGATGAGTGATGGGGATACCGGCATAGGTGGCAGCTGCTGTTGCCGATGTAACCCCGGGGACCACCTCAAACTCAATGCCGTTGTTGGCCAGAACTTCAACCTCTTCTCCACCGCGCCCGAAAATAAATGGATCTCCGCCCTTGAGACGAACAACTGTTTTTCCGGCCACTGCCCTGTCCACCAGCATCTGATTGATTTCTTCCTGGGTATGGGTATGCTTCACCCCACCTTTTTTTCCGGCATAGATCAACTCTGCCCCTTCCGGTACATATTTAAGAAGTTTCGGGCTGGCCAGGTAGTCATACACAACCACCTCCGCCCTACCAAGAAGCTCTTTACCGCGGACAGTGATCAATCCGGGATGCCCGGGACCTGCACCAACCAGGTAAACCTTGCCATATCTCTTCTTACTTTCTTGCTCACTCATAATGTTTCCAACAAAGGCGCCATGCGCCTGATTAATATATTCTGGTTTGGGATTTCTTCACTGTATATCCATCGGATACTGCCCAACCAGTTTTCTTCTAACAGGTAAATTACAAACCGCTTTTCTAGCAGCTTTCACTCAATTCATCAAGCAAAGAAGCAGCCAACAAGGGAATCATCAACTCATGGTGCCCGGTAATATGATAGCCGCGCCCGCCCTGAGCCGTCGGTCTGTTCACCACATTGGTCAGCGGCCGGTACTGCTTCATAAAATCAAAATTCGCGGTGGTGAAATCATCCACCTTATGACCCAGATTTCTCACCAGGGTCAGAGCCTTTAAAAAAACCTCGGGAAGGAGGACAGCAGAACCGATGTTCAGGTACGCCCCACCCTGCAGTTCAGCGACCTCACTGCAAAACAAACGAAAATCATGGTGTGAAGTCTTTCCGATATCAGCACCTGATGCCGAGGGATGAATATGAATAATGTCGGTACCTATGGCAACGTGAATGGTAACAGGTATTCCCAGTCTTGCGGCTGTTGCTAGCAGACTCTTGTCATTGTGTGGGAATTTTTCAGCAAGCAGATACTCTCCAACGGCCTCTCCCATGCCGATATCTTCACGGGCACCACGGGCAATAGCAGCATTTAACACCTCACCCGTCTCTTTGGCAGCCCCAAAGGCACCATCACCAAGGACATCTCCAACTTCTTCAGAAGTAGAGCCTGACATAGCTATTTCAGCATCATGGATAATACAGGCTCCATTCATGGCAAGGCCTGTGATAACTGAACGCTCCATGAGATCAATGAGCACAGGGTTGAGTCCAACTTTAATCACATGAGCACCCATTCCGATAATGATCGGCCTGGTGTCGCGATGGGCCCTGGCCAGACGACGGATCAGAGCAGGAAAATCATGGCCCAGCAGCTGGTCCGGAAGAGAGGCCATAAAAGTGCGGAGGCTGGAATTTTCCTGTACCGGGGTGCCGAAATGGTCAAGGTTTACCTTGGAATGACGGTCATACAGCGAATAGGTCTTTAAGCCACTGAGATCCTGGGGTTTAACCTTCACCGAAGATCTCCATTTCAACCAGTTCGCAGAGTACATGTTCTATCCAGACATGTACCTCCTGGATATGTGGTGTACTGGCAGTTGGTACATTTAAAGTAAGATCCGCAATCTTACCCAGCTCCCCGCCATCTCCCGACAAGCCACCGGTAAGGGCAGCGGTGCGCATGCCGATTTCTTTAGCCACCTCAATTCCCTTGATGACATTTACAGAGGCGCCGGACGTTGAGATGCCCAGCGCCAGATCTTCCGGCTTCCCAAGAGCCTGCACCTGTTTGGAAAATATTTCATCAAAAGAAAAATCATTGCCGATAGCTGTTATGATTGAGGTGTCTGTGGTCAACGCAATGGCTGCAAGGGGCCTGCGATTGATCAGGAAACGATTAACAAACTCCGCCGCCATATGTTGGGCATCAGCAGCACTGCCGCCATTCCCAAAAATAAGAATCTTGCCATTCTGGCGAAGAGTTATCACCATCTGGCAGGCTAAGTCCATTACATCTTTAGTGTTTTCCCTGACAAAGGCCTCTTTGGCCATCACGGAATTGATCAGTGCTGCAGCAATAGTCTGTTCCATAGACTCAGTCACCAGGTAATGGTTGATAATAGAAAATCGTGTATTTTCACCGCTCTTTTCAGTCCTTTCTCCGAGGGATAAAAACGCAGAAAATAATCTTTACAATATTAAACTAAGATATCCTATGCAAAAAGGCAAAAAAAAATGGGCATACCGTAGCGTGTACGAATATGCCCAGGAGGAAAGGGCTGCCACGAAAGCAGCTTATCCCAGTCTAAAATAAATCAATCCAGTTCGGCGAGGATAGCGTCAGTCACCTCTTTAATGGATACGGAGCCATCAACTGAAATGACTTTGGTGTCGGTGTTTTTAAAGTAATTTACTGCCGCCATGGTGCCGGTAACAGTATCATAGTAAATATCGTGACGTTTATTGATGGCATCTTCATCCTGATCATCAGCACGGGCACTGAGCTCACCACCACAGACACGACAGACCAGCTTTCCATCTTTTTCCACAGGTTTGATGGCATCAAAAGCAATATGATTGGGGTGATTGTTATCATTGGCACAGAGACGACGACCCATGATACGCTCCTTGGCGATCTGACGATCCAGGAGAATTTCCATCACATAGTCCAGCTTCATTCCGGCCTCTTTCAGTGCCTTGTCAAGGGCTTCCGCCTGGGCAAGAGAGCGGGGAAAGCCGTCAAGCAACCAGCCTTTTTCCTTGGATTTAGCCAAAGTCTCAAGAACCATGGGTATAGTGATCTCGTCAGGTACCAGATCTCCAGCTTCGATAAATGCTTTTGCTTTTTTACCAAGCTCGGTTCCACCCTTGATGTGCTCACGAAAAATAGCACCGGATTCAATATGATCCATACCGTACTTATCTTTTACAATGGCACCCTGAGTTCCTTTACCACTGCCGTTTGGTCCAAATGCGAGAATGTTTACAGCCATGTTTGTCTCCTTTAGGCAAATAATATATGCTTTTAGTACAAATCCCAAAAAAAATGGTCAGGGCCTGCACCAGTTTGAATACGTCTGTGAATGAATGCTCACTCAAAAATTCAACTCGAAAACATACTCCATTAAGATAATTCTATCCACTAAAATATCTCCTCATGGGTTGAACGATGCAGGCACGAAGACTCGTGCCAGAAGGCAGAACGTAAAAACAAAACCCTCTTAAATCATCCGTATTTTCAAGAAGATTGACAACGAAACCATACACCATACTTACGGGAGTATTTCCACCAATCTTCATCCTTCCTCTTTTAACCCGCTCAATTCTTCCCTTACTTTTTGACTTTCAACGGGAAAAAGAGTATTTTCCAGCAGGAATTGTCAGGAGCAAACCATAAGAACACAACAGAGAACACGAGAACTCCTCGTGAATCTCAATAACCTCAGATGAATCAGTTATCCATATGAAAAAAATACAAGTAGGCCTCATCGGGTTCGGTACCGTGGGCAGTGGTCTGGCACAGACCCTGTACGAGCAGAAAGACAGACTGCAGAGAAAAGTCGGAGCAGAGATCGTTCTCTCTCAGGTTGCTGATATCATGATTGATTCCCTGCCAGAACAGTTCGGTGGAGTGACACTTACCAAAGATGCGGCTGACATCTTTAACAACCCGGAAATTGATATTGTGGTGGAGCTTATTGGCGGCATGGAACCGGCAAAAACCTTCCTCCTTGAGGCCATCAAGCACGGAAAACATGTGGTGACTGCCAACAAGGCCCTGCTCTCCGTCCATGGCAAGGAAATTTTTGAGGCCGCTGTTGCCAATAACGTGGAAGTGGGTTTTGAGGCAAGTGTGGGGGGCGGAATTCCTGTGATCAAGTCCCTGAAAGAAGGGCTTGTTGCCAATCGTATTGAGTCCATCATGGGCATCATGAACGGTACCGCCAACTATATTCTCACCAAAATGACCGACCACGGCGTACCCTTTGACGAAGTCCTGAAAGATGCCCAGGAACAAGGTTTTGCCGAGGCAGACCCAACCTATGATGTGGAGGGAATCGATACGGCCCACAAGCTGGCTATTCTGATGACCATCGCCTATGGCAAATATGTTCACCTTGATGACATTAACACCGAGGGCATCTCCAAAATCAAACCCATTGATATTGAATTTGCCAGAGAGTTCGGCTGTCGCATCAAGCTCCTTGCCATCAGCCGAAACCACGAGGACCATGTGGAGGCCAGAGTGCATCCCACTATGGTTCCGGAGTCGCATATGCTGGCCAATATCAATGGAGCCTACAATGCTATTCATTTTAATGGTGACACGGTGGGCAATGTCCTGCTCTACGGACTGGGCGCAGGCATGATGCCGACAGGCAGTGCCGTTGCGGCCGATGTGGTGGATATCGGACGAAACATCCTATGCAACTCTATTAACCGGGTTCCCGTTCTCTCCTATCTTCCTGAAAACATCGGGACTCCAAATATTACACCTATGAGCGCATTGACCTGCCCGTATTATTTCCGTATAACAGCTCTTGATAAACCGGGTGTTCTGTCAACTGTTTCCGGGATCTTCGGCAAGTACCAGATCTCCATCAAATCCGTCATCCAGAAGAGCCGTCACGAATTTGATCCGGTCGCCATCGTCATCCACAGTCATGTTGCAAACGAAGATGCTGTCCAAAAAGCGGTTGCCGAGATCGACGCCCTTGATGTCTGTACTGAAGCAACGGTGAAAATCCGCATTTTAAAAGATAAAGAATAACCCAGAAGGGCTGCAGTGAAATATCTTATTCTTGTAGGTGACGGCATGGGGGACCTCCCCCTGCCGGAACTGGGCAACCGTACTCCTCTGGAGGCGGCCAACACACCAACCCTCGACAAACTTTGTCAGAAGGGAGAATTCTTTCTCACCCGTACTGTACCCGTGGGCTACCCGCCGGGTTCCGACGTTGCCAACCTTTCCCTTCTTGGCTACAGGCCTGAAGAATTTTACACCGGTCGGGCACCGCTGGAAGCCGCATCTATGGGCGTTGAGCTTGCTGAAGACGAGACCGCCTTTCGCTGCAATCTGGTCACTCTCGACAGAGAGACAAAAGACAGGGTACAGCTGATCGATTACTCTGCCGGTCACATCACAAGTGACGAATCGAAACAATTGATTGACGCCCTTGAAGCAGCATGTGCAACTGAGCGCTTTCACTTCAAGGCCGGGATCAGCTACCGTCACATCCTGGTGGTTAAGGGAAAATATCCGGCCCTGGAGACGGTACCGCCCCATGATTATATTGAACAGGATGTCACCCCCCCCTGGCAACGATATATGGCGGACCCCGAATGGCAGGAGCTTCTGAGCAAGGCCGATGCAGTCCTTGCAGACCATCCGGTCAATCAGAAAAGGGTGGCCGCTGGCAGCAATCCTGCGAATGGCATATGGCTCTGGGGGGAAGGAAAACTACCGTCAATGCCAACCCTCCATGAACGCTTTGGCCTGCAAGGCAGCCTGATTTCAGCCGTCGATCTGCTGAAAGGGTTGGGAGTTAATGCCGGTCTAGATATCCTCAATATTCCTGGCGCCACCGGCTATATTGACACTAACTATCAGGGTAAAGTGGACGCAGCCCTCAACTGTTTAAAGACCCAGGATTTTGTCTTTGTCCATGTGGAGGGACCAGATGAGGCAGGACATCAGGGGCTGTTGCAGGACAAATTGCAGGGTATTGAAGATTTTGACCAAAAAATCGTGGCCCCCATTCTTCAGGGCCTGCAGGAACGCGGTGAAGAGTTCCGCCTTGTGGCCACCATGGATCACTTCACCCCCCTGTCCATTCGCACCCACACCGACAACCCGGTGCCAACCATTCTCTATGATTCCGGGGAACAACACAAGGGCAGTGGGCTTAACTTCACTGAAAAAAACGGAGAACTTGTTGGCAGTAAAGAAGGAGGAACACTTCCTGACGGTGACACCCTCATGAAAAAACTTCTGCAGCAAGAACAATAATGAGCGAGACTGGCCATCGCCATACCTACCGGGTCATCTATGGTGACACGGATGCAGCAGCAGTAGTATACAACGCCAACTTCCTGCGCTTTTTTGAAATTGGGCGTACGGAGATGATGCGGGAAAAGGTCTGTTCCTACCGGGAAATCGAAGAACTTGGCCTTGTCCTTCCCGTCACCGAATGCTACGTCCGTTATAAAGCTCCAGCCCGCTATGACGATCTGCTCATTATTGAAACCAGACTCATCGAACTCAAAAAAGTTAGCTGCAAATTCTCCTATAAAATTTTAAGAGAAGACAGCGAAACAGGAAAAGAGCAACTCCTGGCCAAAGGACACACCACCCACGCATCCGTCAACCGCCAGGGAAAGCTGACGCCCCTCCCCACCAACCTCATCTCCCGTATACAAACCCTTCTTTCGGATACAGAAGAATAAAATACACAGCACCACCAGTAATGATTTTAGCTTGACATCAGCAACTCATCAGTTTAAGATAGTGATCGCAACGCGGGGTGGAGCAGTCTGGTAGCTCGTCGGGCTCATAACCCGAAGGTCATAGGTTCAAATCCTATCCCCGCTACCAAATATATCAAGCACTTAGCTCATTTGAGTTAAGTGCTTTTTTTTTTGGTGTCCGCATAGGTGTCCATCAGCCGAAAATGGTGTCCACTTCCCGCTCACTACTTTTTTCTCCATCAAGCCATTTCATCTCAGACAATTCTTTTTCAGTCACCAGATTGTACCGTTTAAAAACAGCTGTTGTTTTATGTCCACTGGCAGCCATAATACGAAAGTAATCGTTACCGGCCAATCTCATGTTATTGATTGCACAGTGACGAAGATCATGGAAAGTAAAATCCTCTATCCCGGCTTTTTTCTTTGCTGTATTGTAAGAATTCTTAAATTCATTAAACGGCTTTCCATCTTTAAGAAAGACCCTAGTCGTATGAATAGGGCGCGGAATACGCTTAAGTGTGTCCACTGCTCTCGGGTGTAAAGGTACACTTCGTCCATCATTGGTTTTGGTGTCTTGATTCTCCAGACGAATAAACCCTTCCCTCAAATCAACCTTATCCCAGGTTAGTTTCACAATTTCACCAAGTCTCATACCTGTATAAAAAGCAATTAACACTATTGGCTTGATATGGGGAGGACAGCAAGATATTAGGGTGTCGGCTTCTTCTGTACTCAAGATCCGCATTCGGACGTTGTTTTCGGGCAGCTTTTTGACCGGCTGAGCAGGATTAACAGTGAGACGACCATGCCGAATTGCTCTATTAAAAATTGTTTTAAGGGTGATGACTTCCTTATTAACGGTAGATGGTGCCGTCATTTTTTGCCTTCCTGTTAACTTATCTTTCCGAATAGACGGCTCTGCCAACCTTGCTTGCTGATATCCCTCTACCCTTCCTGCGGTTATTGCTGCAATCTTTGTTGTTCCCCCCAAAAGCCTCTTAAGGTGCCGTACCATTTCAGTGTCACGACGATAGCTTTTCTTGGCCAATACTTCGGGTAGCTGCAGGTACCACTGTACCAGCTCACCAAAAGTCATGATCGATGCCGGATCTTTATCAATGTGGCGATCCTCCGCTTTCGCCGTCTGCACTTCACGAAATCTATTCTCCGCAGCTCCTTTCGATTTCCCTATCCTTTCTCGTTTACGCTTGCCATGGACATAATACTCGATCCAATATGTTTTCCCAGCTGACTTGCCGATATTGCAGCCACAGGAACAAGTTTTTCTTTTGAGACTAAGCCGCTTTTTACATTTCGGGCACTCTGCTAATAATCCCATACTATTCCTCCTGCCCTTTCCGGTTACGATAATTTTCTCGCGCCCGCCATTTCTGACTGTGCTGAAGATTACAGAATTTCTGATCCCATCGACGTGCCAAGAATGGCCTCCTACACTCCTGACAGTTACGAATAGGTATCAATTTTTCAGAACCTGACAAAACATGATTCAAAGAACTAAAAAAAGCCTCTACAAACTCATTGAATTTACATTCCCTGGGTGGTTCTACCGAATCTGAACCACTAACTTCATAGCAACTCCCCCTACCATACAGGAGCCATTTCTTTTGAGTCTCACCGCTGACCTTAGCCCCATGTACAACATTGACGCACCGAGTTATTCCACTTTCTATAAAAAACTGTTCTTCAGTTGATACACAGGTAGCCAACACCATGATATTATCTACCAAGTCAGGAAGTTGGTCTCCGTACCATTCCCAAGCCGATTCAAAATCCACAGCACCAGTTTTAAAAATTCCACGATTAAAGTTGGTCTCAAACAACTGTTGCCAATGCAGCTCTTCCGGATCTGCCAATTGCACACAAAAAGCAACAAAAGCCCGAGCATTCCCTTTGTTGACCCGAATCTGCTTCGGGCTTCTGATTTCTCCACTGATCATACTTTCCTCCTATATTTTTTTTTGATACCAACTACCATCATTATCTATCTTTTAATATTTTACAAGTCTTTTCTATCTTCCCGTAAGATTTTTCTTGTTTTAATTTTTTAAATAGATAACACTTGGTCTAACACGATGGCTAAAAAGATCAACACACAACAACAGGAGTAACCAATGATCATCGACGAGAGAAAATACACTGTAAAAGAAGCCGCCCAAAAAAGCCGAATGAGCGAAGCGTGGTGGAGACGAGCAATTTTAGAAAAAAAGGTCGAAGTCTTGAGAGTCGGAAGAAAAATTTTAATCCCTGAATCAACTATGGCCAACATTTACCAGAGATCAAAGCAAATTTAGGAAACTCAATAATGCCAAACCAGGAACTTTTCCAATCAGGATACAAACCCGCAAACCTTATTGTACTCCATGACACTGGAGCCATAATCAAAAATTTCTCAGCAGTTGAATGCTTAGCCTGGTGGAAAGATTTCCCGGCCTGCGGCAAATCTTTTATGTTGGACGGTAGTTCCCTGAAGGACTTGGCCAACATGCTGGGGATTGAAACAGCCCCTCTGAAGTTAGCCGGGAAAAATGGTCGGACTTTTCACCAAGACCTCTCTCACATGACTATCCCCATAGGCAACCTGGAAATAGAAGACACCAACGAAAATTTTCTTATCGTCGATCAACTCTTTGCCAAGATTGAAAACGGTGTGCTTCACCTGGCTGCCGCCTTCAAAGGTGAAGAATTTGTTTTTTCAAGCCACGGAGGAAGTTTTGATATCTCCTGGACAGAGACAAGCCAGGAGGCAGCAGCGTGAGTAAGGCATATTCCACCCCCGAGCTCAACCGATTATTGCACTCCAAACTCAAACAATCTGAGTATTGGACTGCAAAAACTAGAGAGAATGGCAATACCATCCAGGGCCTCACCTGCCCCGAATGCGGGAAATCAAATGAGGCATGGGCATACGCAGCCAATGACCAGGGAAACGGTCCCTTTTCCATCAATTGCAACCGCAAATCAGAATGCGGCTGTAAGACAAATACTATAGAGCTGTTCAACATCCGCCTCGATATTGAAAAAGAGCACAAGCCAACAAAGACTGATCCACACCGGACAGCCAGAGTATACCTCCAGTCTAGAGGCATTAACATCGCCCTGAAGGGACTGGATTATGAATACTGGCCAACGGTTCGGGGGCTACTATCCGGGGCAGTAATGCTCCCACTCGGAAAAGACAACGAAGGAAAGCAGGTTTATAACGGCAGGGTATTTAACCCACCAAACGGTGAGGGAAAAACTCACAACAGTGGATCGACGAGCGGCCAATATTGGCACCATCCCAGCGTTGAATACACTCCTAAGAAGCCACTGTATGTCACAGAAGGCATTCTTGACAGCCTCTCATTGATCGAGATAGGACAACAAGCCATAGCCATCCTAGCAGCAGGCCAGGTCCCTTCAAAAGTTGATCTCACACGTTTCCGTAGTTATCCACTTGTCTTTGCCTTTGACAACGACAAGGCCGGCCACAAGGCCACCAAGAATTGGTGTGAACATTACCCTGAAGCAAAAGCGATACTGCCGAACAAGGGACAAGACTGGAACGACCTTCTGCAAAACAGCAACGGCAACAACGCAGAGGCGTTTTTCAGGGCCAATCAGCAACGCTATGAGGTCAATAGCCTGCTCGCCCTTGCCGGATCGGCCAGGGAGTACGTAACCATCTATCGTGATTTTTATAACAAGGTTCCTGGCCTCTTTCTCTTCGACGATTGCCTTTACCACTCCAGCCTGAAAAAGAGAGGTGAGGACACCAATATCGTAGTTGACCGCTGCGGCCGCTTCACTCTGCAGGTACTTTCCTTTTTTAAAGACACCAGCAATCCGGAACACCCGGAATATCGTTACCATTTGCATATCACCCGAAAAGGCAGCCGCCCTGTCCAGGCAACGGCCACCGGACGGGACCTTGCAACACCAAGGGGTATCAAGGAATTTTTTCTTACAAGGGCAAAGGTATCATTCGAGGCAGGAGCCATTGCCGCAACAGCCCTGGCCACTATGATCACCAGCAGCAGACATGCCCCGGAGGTTAACCAGCTCGCCCTCACTGGCTTTGACCTCAAAACAAAATGGTGGGTGTATAAATATTTTGCCATCGACAACCAGGGCAAGCTGCACCATCCAGACAAGAAAGGATTGTATAAGGTCAACCACCGAGAGTGGATCACACCACCGGCACACGCCGCCGACAAAGCTATAAAACCGGCTAAAAACGGCACCAGAGTTTCCAAAATTCACAAGCTGATGACTGAAGCATGGGGCCATAACGGCGCAGCAGCCATGGCCTGGATGGTTGCTGGCTGGCGGGTAAACGACATAAAGGAACAGATTGGATTTTTCCCATTTATGTCCCTTCACGGAGATCCGGCCAGTGGCAAGAGTGCTTTGACTGTCATGCTCAATGCCATGCAGGGTCACAACGGTGAAGGATTACCGCTCAGCCAGTTGAATTCAAAAAAGGGACTGGCCCGCTCCATCTCCAGAGTGTCGGGCATGTTCACCGCACTGCTGGAAGACAACCAGCGCAACGAACGGGCCTTTGACTATTCTATCTTGCTTACAGGCTACAATCATGGACCACTGCAGATTCAGGCCGCCTTCAGTAACGACAACCGCACCAAGGAAGCCCCGTTCCAAGGCACACTGATGATGGTGCAAAACACAGAGCCATTTAATCAAAAAGCAGAGAAACAACGGGTAATCAGTCTCCACTTCGACCACACCGACCTGACCGAAAACACAAGAGCAGCCTATGAGCAGCTTGTCAAGATTCCACTTCCCCAACTAACAAGGGTGCTGGTTCTGACGCTGCAGAAACACCAACTCTTTGAAAGCAGCTGGCAGGAAACATACAACCAGGCCATAGATGATCTTGCAGGGGTTGAAAATCGCCGCATACTTCAGAACCATGCCCTTGTCCTGGCTTTCCACCGACTCTTCTGCCAGGCCCACAAGATTGATTACGACCTGACCGACTTCATATTGAAAACGGCCCATGAAAAATGTCGGACTTCAGATATCAAGGCTTACAGCCCGGCGGACAAATTTTTTGAAGCCATAGACATACTGGATGATGAGAAGAGCGCACACCACCTGCACTTTGATGCCGAGAAGCGGCTGGTCTATCTGAACCTAACAGGACTTGAGGGCCTGATTCGGAATAAAGGCGTCTTCGTGGATTCCCAACTCACCCAGTCATTAATGGACCATCCGGCCTTTATTGAAAACGGAAAAAGACATCGTTTCCCCGAAAACCCAGAAATGGATAAAAGAGGCCTGCCAAAACAAAGAAGAGCCTGGGTATTTGATGCAGAAAAGTTTGATTGATTCATTAAAATCCACTGACAGGTGTCACACCTGTCACACTTTTTGGGGCTAGTGTCACACCACAGAGCACCCAATAAATATTATAATATTAAATATTTATATATTTCATTTTTATTAGTGTGACAGATGTGACAGGTGTGACACCTATTACACACTATATAGAGAGGTTTTAAGAATGCTGTTTTTCTCTGTTTTTATATTACGTATGGCAAAATTGCTGTCACATCTGTCACACGCGTCACACTTCAATAATATCAGCACATTAGCAACACATTTACTGTCACACTCGCTGTCACACCTGTCACACTTCGAGCCATGAGTTTCTTTGATTTCATCGACCGAGAGCTGAAAAGTCAGCCCTGTGACTCGGCCCAACAAACTGAAAATATAAAGGTTACATCCAACAACAGCCGGGACGGCAACCTGAACAACTGGCAACACAGACCAAAGCAGGAAAAACTGAATTTTCTAAAACCATGCTCCCTTTGCAGTGGCCGTGAGTTTATCAGCAAGCCCCAGGGCGGGTTTTTCTGCACCCAGTGCCAACCAGGGGCGGTCGGCATACCAGTTACCGCAGGAGGTGAGCGGGAAGTGCCAGTCTCGACAGATGAACCGGCACTGTTCCCTGCCAATGACAAGGGATCGGCCAAACCAGATAGAAGGAACAAAGAAAAACAAAATCAGCAAGCCAACTTTAAAGCAGCCATCCCATGGATTCAGACCCACCTGGAGGAACTGCAGGCCACCGGCTGGACCCGCCCCGCCCTTTTCCGGCGTGGAAAACATAAATGGCCTATCGGAAATTGGGGCTTGGCCTGGGTTGCACCCTGGAACCGAGACAACCTGAAAATCGCAATAGGGGTCGAAGGAAAATTGATCTTCATTTTTTCTTCATCAGGCAGACGGATAGCTCAGACTGCTATCCCTCAACAATACACAACACGGAGAACCCGGAAGGAGCAGAGATTATGAAATAGCAAAATGTCATGAGCATGAGAACAACGCCCACCAGGCCGAACCAGAACAACGATTTCACCAATAACCAGAGGAAAATATCCATCATGAAAACACAGAAAGCAGAAGAGAATTTAAACGAAATGCAGTTAGCAGACAAGATGATGAAAATTTTAAAAGACTCACAGGCTGTCCAAGACAGCGTGAAAGCCCTTCAGGCACAAAACGAGATAAAAGATCGCCTGTTGGAAGATTTTAAGCAGCTCAAAGGAAAAGAAGAGTGGCTCAAGTTAATTATTAAGAAAAGGGAAGATTCGTTTGACCAGATTTCCAGCGGAAAGGAACTCGAAGAATACCAGAAACACCTGGTGGAACTCCCGGCGGTTAAGAAAACCATCAAACTTATGCAAAGAAGAGTTGATCCGAACCTCAACGCCTCTGTTTACAGGGATATCAAGGATTGTGAAGTTGGCCTTGAAACGGCCATACACTCAGCTTTGCGCCCTATTTCTGAGGAGTTGCAAAAGAAACTAGATGAATTGACCAATTCGTTTCTTGAAGATATTTCGCTTTTTGCATCAGCTTTTATACGGGTTAAGCTTAACCAGGATCTTGTTAACCGGAGTCACTTCCCACACGGAGCTATAGGTTCACTAATTCCCAAAATCCAGAACTTCGACCGTTTAGAAGCTTATGCTGATGATTTCCACAAAATTCTACAGGCAAGGGGGGCTTGAAAGACTCATTGATGACATAACACTTTTTTCTGTTGGGAGCAATGCAGCACAGGAAATATCAGCAACCTGTTCCGGGGCAGGTTAATTGCTTCACCCGGAATTTGTTTTCACTGTCAATTGATCAAAGAAATTGATACAAAAGCAAGCTGTTCCAGCGACAGACACAGTACACATGCTACTCGAAATAGTTGAATATTTACCCAAAACCACCTACTTTGCCAACTTGCCATCCAAATAAAAAAAACTCAGCCGTCCAAATGGCGCGGTGGCCCGAACCGTATTAAGTTGAGCCCTGGAAAGGACCCGTGGACACCCCCCGCAGCCAGGCCACCAACCTATTGATTTTATGTGCATTTCATATTCTTTCCAGAATCCTTACGATCACACCAACGGGGCAAGGGAGGTGAAGCGACAGGCGACAGCACCTAACCACCACACCCCAAAACACACCACGGAAGGACGCTACAAGGCCAGAAATCGACGAATAACAACACGGCACGCCTCCCCACGCCTTGCGCTGACAAAATTCAATACATGGCCATTAAAGGCGTTTCAAGAGTGCAGCCTTATTGTTCAACAGCCATCCATACCCTTCATGGCACACACAGCCCTGGACAATCGCTGAAAGAACTCTGACAAAGCAGACAAACTCACTAAAAGGCCAAGGGCACCTGCTATCCACAACCCGGTATCAATACCCAACTTGATCAACAAACAGCCGATGACGATCCACACAACAATCCAGTAGAGCTTCATAGCTTCTTCAGCTCCTTACCGGGGCCATAGTATTCAGGAACATCATACTCCAACTCTTTCTTAAACAACCAGAGATCTACGTTAAAGAAAATACTCAGAATGAAGTAAAAGAAAAAGAACACGAGACCAATACTCAGGATTCCACCAGCTGCAGCAACATCGAACAATCCAACAATCAAAACGATTGCAGCCCAGAGGTAGGTGATACGAGACGGTAGGCCGCACCGGAGAACATGCAGCCGATACCAATGGTGCAGTTCACTATGGGTATTACTGTTTGACTCCTTTCTCTCCATAACCCTATTGTACCGTTTCTTTTGGTACAATGTCAAAGTAGGGTTACAAGGAGCGATCAAGACAATATTTGACATTGACCTAAAATGGATGTAGGCTTGATCCAGTTACGGCACAATCCGTAACCCGGTTTCACAGCCGGAATTCAAGGAGGACACCCGCCTCCATTCCTTTTATTGGCGGTTTTTTTTTGTCCACAGTACATAGCTTTGCTTTGTTTGGGCGGGCTGTGTGGGAGGCTTCGGCCTGCCGGCTCCTTGATCCGGTCTGTGAACCCACACAGTTCCGTCCATTTTCGTTTCACAGCGAAAGGGCGGGGATTATCAATCCTCTATCAAGGAGAACAAGCTATGGCAACACCCACCCGTACTGGACAGATCCGTCCTGCCATCCCTCACAGGCTATCGCACGTTAAGATTGGATCTGTAGTTCCAATTGATACTGACCATCCCAATGAAACAGATCTTCTTCTTTTGCACCTCTGCAATTCAAGTGCAATCTTAGAAAAAATTATCATCAACGAATCTCACAATAAAAAAAGTGCTGAAAAAGTGTCAGAACTGATCACACAGTCTTTTAATATTGTTAATGAATGGGTGAAATCATGACAATACCTACCACCGCAAAAGAAAACCGTTCTATCATGTCCCGCATCCTTTACCTTTTTTCAAGAATACCGTTCACTAGGGCAGCCAGCAAAACAGCAGGGAAAGTTGACGAAAGGACAGACAAAAAGCGTTGGAAAAGAAGACTTTCCAACAGAGTTGCCCGTGATCTTCAACTCAGAATTATGATGGTCCGGGAAGATCAGGAAGCAATGCTCCCCTTGATAGAGTTAGCCCACGAAAACAACAAAGAAGCTGTCATTTGGACTTTAATAAATGATGACGACATGTACCAAAAGTTCACATCTGCAGCCCTTTTCAATTCAGACTATTATCTTGAATTGGCCTACCCTGCCCTTGCTGCTATCAAAACGATTAATGAGACGCTGCAGCAAACAACTGACTAGGTGGGAGCATGAAGAAAGGGAAAATAAAAAAGGTTAGTGCAAGGAGAGGTTGAACACATGTTGTCCACCATCGAGCCGCCACCTGACCTTAGTCACGTAGATCCTCTCATATTACACATGATAGCTAGGGTACCCGCTTCAAAAATGGGTGAAATTGGCACACTGTTAGTCGAAATTTGCCTTGATGGACCATACAAATTAAACCGGAATCCATAGAAGCTTTTATCAATTCTCTTCCCCTTAGCTTGTTCTGCAAAGGGGAAGAGCCACGGATTGCAGCCCTGCCGTACAGAAACCAAATAGCAAGAGCTGGAGGGTTACATAACACTCGCTGAACACAAAAAACATTTTGTATCTTTCACACATGGCCATTGCAGCAAGGCAGCATAGAAACCCAAAGTTAAGATATGAATAGTTGTGTTTCTGCCTGTGGCCAACAAAACTTGCCGCGTTAGCCCCACCATGCTTCTCGCCGTCTCTGATGAACGCAATCATTACGTGTTCAGTTTTGTACATGTTTTTATAAATGCATTTCTAGAAATTTTTTATATTCCTCTGAATTTCTGTACCTCTCACGCTCTAATTCCTTAATGACATCAAGAGGAGCGTTCTTATTCTTCGAATCAATTTCTATGAGTAGCTTTTTTGCAGTAGGCTCAGGGAGATTGTCAGAATATATTGAGGTTTCAATACAAAATTCTACTGATTCTATAGCCCCAATGAAAAGGCAACTGTCTATCCATGCGGTATTTTGAGGCTGTACTTTTTCAACACCGGTTTCAATTAACCAATAATTTGATATGCGTTTTACCGTTAGATCATGAGTAATGCCGACCCCTTTAAGTTGGTAATTGATGCCCAAAAAACCGTGGCTGGATTGTGGAACATTTGGCATATCATACTCACCCAATGCCTTTATAATATTTTTGGGATCTTCAATTTTGATTTCTACCCTGACATCATTTGCAACTTTAGAGCCAGTGTTTTTGATGGCAAAATAGATTGGTTTATGAAGCTGGTTTAGCTTCATAAACTCAGTTAGCTTTCGATAATAATCATAATTGGGTCGATCAAGGCCTAGTCCATAAGGCAATGTCCCTTGTCTTTGGCTACCTCCATAATCAGGAATATCTTTCTTATTTGGAGTAGTTAACACTAGAGAAAGAGCCGACAAAGTATCTGGCAATATGCTTCTGTTTTTTTTGTCCGCAAAAAACAATTCCAGAACAGGGTGACTATCTTCTGCCACAAAAGCAGTGTCACCCATTTTGGAAATTTCATCTAATTTCGCTATATCTGTTGAACTTCCACGCTTAATGTAAATAGTTTCCTTTTTTAATTTTCCATAATCCTTATTGAGATAGAAAGGACGACTTTGAATTGGAATGTGAATCACTCCAATATCCTTATTTTCAAAATTTAGGTTGCGATACGAAAATGTAATTGGTTTTCGTGTCTTGCTGTTTACAAACTGTTGAATTTGAGCATCATCTAATTTTTCTACAATGCCAACAACTTCACTTTTCCCTCCTTTCACTTCTTTTACACCAATGAGAATAAAAGCATCTGTTCTGCGCCAAGCGTTTGCAAAAGCAATAATATCCTTAAGAAGTTCTCCTTTATCCTCATCTGAAGCTTGAGAAAATCTATATTGATCACGCTTAAAATCTAAATCAACACCTTCTTCCCCATAAAGCAGGATACCAATTAATTCATTGTTAATTATCATATCGTCTTAATATACCGTGGGCCATCCTGTATCACCTGCTGACCAGTACAGCCGGAAACCACAGAAATTGCCATCAAATTTCACGTTGTCCGGTTGACCAGATAGCGACCGAAAGGAAAAAACATTGGCAATTTTCAGGGTCATCGTTTTATTAATTGTTGTTCTGCACCATACATGCCGTTAGAGTGAACACCACAAAATGCTAACCGAGTTTTACTTTCTTACACAACAAAAGTCACACCCCAATAATTATGAAACTATTTATACACCTCTCAAACAATACAAAAGATGAGGAAACAATAAAACATTCATTGAGACGTTGTGACTGTTCTGTAAATATTGAAGGTGGAGATATCATTATAGTAACATCTTCACTTGTTACTGGATATCCTAACCTGTCTGAGACCTCGATTCTTTTAAAGACCTGCAGCAAAGTAAGATCATTTTTGGGCTCAATTAATGGTGCTGCAAAGCTAAAAAATCTCTCCTTTCCTGAATTAACCTTAAAGAAAATTTCATTTGAAAACCCGGATAAAAAGAAAATTGACATTCCCAATCCAGTGGAAATACACTGCTGCTTTGTTCTTGGGAACGGACAACCTCCAGACATTTCCAAGATAGTTGAGTTATCCAGTCAAAATGATGCAGTATCAAAAGCTTTGAGGCTATACAACCAAGAACTCGATTGGGACAATCTCTCACGGGTTTACGACGTTATAGAAGAAACAGGTTTTAGCTTCCCAGGTATTACAAAGAAAACCAAAAATGCCTTTGGGGGATCGGCTAACAGAAGCACTATTTCTGGAGATTCCGCACGGCATGGCTATATAAAACCAAAAGGTGATGAGCCCAAACTGATAATGTCACTCCACGAAGCAAGACATTTTATGAGACAGGTTCTGAGCAATTGGTTGGAGAGTCTGTTGCAGAGGTGATTTACAGAAATTATAGGAGAAATTTCGCACCTGGATTCAAGTGATAAGTGCATAACCCATAAGTTTTCTAACGTTAATACCCGTAAGTTTTTCAAATACCTCATAGGGCGTTTTAAACTGGAGGCATTTTCTGGGTCTGCTGTTAAGTCTATCAACTGCTTCCACA
>JAIPEF010000059.1 GCA_021737265.1 Desulfocapsa sp.
ACAATCTCGTAAAAACCTCAAATTGCAGATGGTTAAGTATTTATGCCCGGTAGTTAGGGTGAAAAGCTTCATATGCGAGGCGTGTGAATTTTGCTATTATTTCGGCGTACTAGAGTACGTCGTAATGATAGTGAAATTTACAACAACGAAGCAGATGGAGAGTTTTTACGACGCCATCAAGGGTAATACTTAAAATCTCCCATTCACCTGTTTCTTGTTGAAATAAAGGAGCAACAGCAGAGGGCGGCCCCCCTTAGCCAAATTTCATTTTTTCATACGGTCATACGGATACGTTCACAATCGGGGCAGATCCAGGTGGGGCCATTTGAAATTCCCCACTGGTTTTCTTTAAAGCATTTCTCACAGATCATGAATCCGCAGGGGCAACTCAAACAGTATGGAAACTCTTTCTTGCAGCAGTGACAGACATATTTTCCGAGTTTTCGCTGACGGTAGGATTGTTTTGTGTTCGATTGCGTGTTACTCATTTTTGCAATTCCTCATATAGCCATTTCCGGTAATCATCACTCACAGCAGTGGCTGCAGAGGCAATGATTTCAGGGACATCATATGAATGGCTTTCTTGGATTTCTTTTTCGAGTTTTTTCCAGAGGGGCCCGGTCGTTTTCATTTCCAGCCGGTATTCTTGTGCCAATTCTACCTTTCCCTGCCACCAGTACTGTGAAGTAACCGGTCCGGAGACCTGGGCGCATCCAACTAATCGTTTTTCCAGAAGATGCCTACCAAGCTGCAATGCTTCCTCTTTATCTTCAAATGTTGTTACAACAAGTATGATATCAGTCATTGGGTACCAGTTTTAATTGCTCAACCATCTACTATTTGAGTTTTTACCAGTTTATCAGTATTGTATTTATTATATATAATAATTCTTGCATCAGTTTAGCAGTGAACACCACTGTTTAACAAGATAAAACCTTCATCTTGCTTAAGGATATTTTATGCTGTTTACCATTGATGTAGGTAACTCACATACAGTAACCGGTCTTTTTGACGGAGATAATCTGATCGGACAGTGGCGATTAAAATCGGACCGGGAGAGGACCGATGACGAGCTGGCTATCCGTTACCATGCCCTCTTCTCCATGGCTGAGATCGATAAAAAAGATATTGACGGAATTATTCTCGCCAGTGTTGTACCTTCCCTTGAGGCCGCATGGGTTTCCTGTATCAACACCTACTTTTCAGACTTTCTGCAGAAACCTCTTTTTGTGGTTTCTGCAGAAACCATTGGTGGATTTATCACTGTTGCCACTGAGTATCCTGATGAAGTTGGGGCAGACAGATTGGTGAATGCAATAGCAGCCTGGGAACGATTTCAGCAGAATCTGATCATTATTGACTTTGGAACAGCGATTACCTTTGACTGCGTTTCAGCGAAATGCGAATATCTCGGGGGGGTAATTCTTCCCGGAATAGCCATCTCACTTGACGCCCTCTCCTCACGCACTGCCAAATTGCCGCGTATCGATATCTCTGAGCCGCCCCAGCAGATCATTGGCCGTACTACTGTTCAGGCCATGAAAAGCGGTATCTTTTATGGTTACGGCGCCCTCGTTGATGGTCTCAGCGAAAAAATCCGCCTGGAACTCTGCCCTCGAGGTGAGCCCATGCGGGTGCTGGCAACTGGGGGCATGGCTCACCTGATTGCGCCCTTTTCCAACAGTATTGAAGAGGTTGATGTTATGCTCACTCTGCGTGGTCTTCACTCGCTTTTTCACAAACAATAGAGAAATGAAAAGCGCATCTTTTCCTCAGCCACTCAGTCGTGGAGACTGTGTTGGAATTATAGCACCGGCCGGACAGATCCGTGACACAGATCTGCTGGAAAGGGGAGTTTTAATTCTTAAAGATATGGGTTTTGAGGTCAGGTTGCCAAGGAATCTCTGGCCTGGAACCGGTTATCTTGCCGATTCTGACAGCAATCGGGCATTAGAATTTCACAGGATGTGGGCTGACCCCGAGATACCTGCACTGCTGGCTCTTCGTGGTGGTTTTGGTTGTTTGCGTCTGCTTGATTTTATAGATAGTGCAGAAATACAAAAGAACCAAAAAATCCTCATTGGGTTTTCAGATATCACCATAATCCATGGTGCACTCTATCAGGCAAATAAAACAATCAGTCTCCATGGCCCAGTGCTTAGCACCCTCTCTACCTGCAATCGTGAAAGTCTTGAACGGTTTTACGCTAGTCTTACCGGAAAGTGGGATGCTTCGATCAGGAGTCGTCAGGTGGAGGTATTGCGCGGGGGTAACCCGGTACAGGGGAGGCTTGCAGGTGGTAACCTGAGTAGCCTGATAAGTGTGATTTCCACACCTCTTGACCAGGACTGGAGTAACACTATTCTTTTCTTAGAGGATGTGGGGGAGCCACTCTATCGCCTGGATCGGATGCTGACCCAGCTTGCCCATTGCGGAAAACTGAAGCAGCCTGCAGGTATTATTCTTGGTGATTTTTCTCTGACAGCTGAGCAGGATCCCATCGAGAAGATCCGTTTCCACGAAGAAATCTGGCAGAGGGTTCTTGAACTCACGGCAGCAACTGTTCCGATATGGGGCAATTTCCCGGTGGGCCATGGCCCGGCGAATCTGACCCTGCCCCATGGTGCTGCTGCTGTTATGGACAGCAGCAAGGCGCTGCTGTCTTTCCTGAGATACTGAACAAATCCCGATAGCTGCAGAGACGATTAAGTAAGTTTTTCTTCTCCTTAGACCTTCTGCATAGAGCGGAGAATCCAGTCCACAGCATCTGCAAGGTCCTCAGCCACATGGTCGGGCTGAATCTCCTGTTGCGGTCCGATATAGAGCTCATCCCCCCTGCCGTATCCGGTTCGCACCAGAACGGATCGGGCTCCACAGTTGGCCGCAGTTTTGATATCGGACCAGCGGTCTCCCACGACATAGGAGCGTTCAGGATCCAGGTGCAACTCTTCTGCAGCCTGGTAAACAAGGCCCGGTTTTGGTTTACGACAGGTGCAGATAGCGCGGAACCGCTCCTCTATGGCTTCAGGGTGGTGGGGACAATAATAGATGCCATCCACATGGGCACCCTTCTCTGCCAGTAAGCTGGTCATCTTTTTATGGACAGCATCAAGAAGCTCTTCAGGAAAATAGCCACGGGCCAGCCCTGACTGGTTGCTCACCACAACCACAGGAATGGAGGCATCGTTAAGTCTTTTGATGGCTTCAGCAGCCCCGGGAAGAACCTGAAAGCGACAAGTATGGTTGATGTACCCCATCTGCTCATTAATGGTTCCGTCACGATCAATAAATACTGCAGGTTGTGGGGCTGGATTGTGTTTTGTTTCGTGCATGATGTATTCAGGCCCCGGATGTAGGATTTTTGGAGAGCATTTTGACCACTTCCTCGTAGACATCTTTGGAACTGATGGCTTCCAGGCACCGTAAATGGCCCTCAGGACAATGGGTCTGCAAACAGGGGCTGCATTTCATTTCCCGTCGAAGAACAATTGCCTTTTTCGAATATGGGCCGGTTGCAATATGATCAGTTGAACCGAAAATAGCGATGGTCGGGGTGTCAAGACCAGCTGCAACATGCATCAATCCTGAATCATTGGTGACAAAGGCATCACAACACTTAATGAGGGCCATAGCCTGACCCAGACTTGTTTTCCCCGTCATATCTACAACATGGTATGGGGTACGCATGGAAAACTGGCGGATCTTCTGGGCTGCCGCAGTATCGGTGTCGGTTCCAAACACCAATATTACACAGCCGTCTTCCCCATAATTATGGGTAATTATTGCGGCAAGCTGACCAAATTTTTCAACAGGCCATTGTTTGGCCGGGCCAAAAGCTGCTCCGGGATTGAACCCGATCACAGGAATTGGAGCCCCATCATCCTTGAGGGGTCTCACCTCAGGCAGCCCGGGAATCTCGGCCCCCTGCTGCTGTTCCTTTACAGAAACAGGACTCTGGTATCGCAGACAATCGACAAACCCTTTTGCCCATTTCTGTAGAGCCTCAGGCATTGGGAGTCTTAAATGATCAGGTCCAATCGCCAAACCCAGTTCAGCCAGCAGATGCTGGTAGTAATGAACCTGATGTTTTTTCCTGATTTCCTCACTCATCGTAACGCCATGGGTCAACAGAAAACTACGGCCATCCCGGTTATAGCCGGCACGTACAGGTATACCTGCCATCTTGGTGACAAAAGCGGCCTCAAAGGCATTTTGCAGGAGAATGGCAGCATTAAAACCGTAGGCTTTGAGATCTTTTGCAAGATGCATTGGGCCTTTCATCTTGCCTTGATACAGGTGCTTTTTGTCATAAATAAACAGATTATCAACATCAGGGCTTGATCTGAAAACATCAGCTACCCAAGGCACAGCAAGCATTGTTATTTCAGCATCTGGGAAATTTTTCCTGATGGAATGTACAGCAGGGGTAGTCATCACCGCATCGCCAATCCAATTGGTGGAGCGAATCAGAATTTTTCTGAGCTTGTATTCTGTTAATGATTTTTTAGGAGACATTGGAGAACCTCAATACCTTGAATGGCCTGAATTATTCAGCAATCAGTTCTGCAAGTTGCTGCTGCGCAAATTCAATATCTGGGTCAAGGGAAAGAGCAAGGGTAAAAAAGTGAATGGCGTTATCTTTATTGCCAAGCCGACGATGATTTACTCCAAGATTTGCGTAATCCATGGCAGATGCCGGGTTCAGTTCAACGGCACGTTCAAAACATTTAACCGCCTCACCATAGGCTTCTTTTTTGAAATGACAGACTCCCATCAGGTTATAGATGTCAGGACGTTCTTCATCTTCTTCGAGTCCTTTTTTCAGGATGCCAAGGGCTTCATCGTATTGTTCAAGATCCTTGTAACAGTTTCCCATATACGAATAAATATAGGGGAGATCTTCCTGTTCGGGGGTCAGCTCTAATGCCCTGTTGAAACAGTCCAGTGCCTTTTCAGGATAGCCATAATTATACAGGTTACGACCTCTGTAAAATTCGAGATAATAGGCATCGGGAGTCATCTCTTCCATGCGTGCCAATTGCTTATCCAAAACCTCTGGGTCATGCACCAGTTCCACCAGAAGTTTTGCCGCAAAGAGCCCAACGTCCTGAATCATGGATCGTTCCCGAAAATGAGCGCCGGGGACGATGGTATAAATGGCAGGAATTTGCAGCTCAGGGTGCACGACATCAATCATGAAGGTATCCATTTCATTCCTTGAAAGGGCGGCAACACAGTTCTCAACCTCAACACGGATGTTTTGATTACCGAGATTTGCTATCTCTGAGATACTCGTAGTCAGACCACTTTCACTGACATGGAGGACTTCCTCCATTGACAGCGGTTTAGGAAGTCCTGAGGCAACGTAGTTTGAGCCGCTGTTAAAATCACCAGCCAGTTGAGCCACCTCTGTCACTGCGCGGATTAATGCCTTTTCAGGGTCAGGAGTTGTTCCTGCGGTATAGACAATCTCACTCTTTTCAGGAAACGTTGAACGGTCAATGGCTAGGGCTGCCACTGTACAGATTCCGGTATCAAGGGTGAAATCATTGAGGAACAGGTCGATATTATTTTCTTTAAAAATAGTGAGAAGATTTTTAGAAACCGGATCTTTCACACTGTCGTGGTCTATTAGAGGTGTTTTTATCTCCCCGTGGGTAACCACGGCACAGACGTGACGTTCAACGATCTCACAGATTCCCTGGAGAGCGGCCTCTTCATAAGAATTCCCTGCTGAAGGCCCGTTGAATTCATTGATGGCAAAAAACCAGGAAAAGGGGATCAGAACCTCTTCATTCCTTGCAAGATTAGTGGCCCATGTCCACTGCATTGGAATACCAAGCAGTATCTCTTCCACAAAAGCTGGGTCATGAACGGTGTCATGCACTGATTGAAGAAGATATTCAGGTGCTAACAGAGGATATCCCTGCTTGCGCAGTTGCTGGTAGTCACCGACAATAAAATTTTCCGGATTGTTTTTAAAGGTGAAGAAGGAAAATCGTTCAGCCAGTTCCATGCAGGCGGATGCCTGCGCCTGCATGGGGGAAGCACCCTTACCCATTTGTTTTTTAGTCCCGGTCATGGCCCTGGCATCTTCACCGCAAACTGAGAAATAGACCGGGATGCCGAGTCTTCCATTATCAATCCGTTTGACTTCCTTGAGGATGTCCAGATCCATATGTTCCAGTTTTTCTTTAAACCGGGCAATAGTGTCTTCGGGACTGATAGCCTTGTCCTGATCCGTGGTATAGGTCTTCAGGCAATCCTGAAGACGAATCGTTTTTTTATTCATTGAAATCGTTATGTGTGGAGCTCAAGTAGAGGTAAAATACTTTGTTTGTTTAGCCATGTGGTAAATCGGTCACTATACAAAGCCATGTTGCTTTTTGCAAAGGATCAGTGGAGAGTCAAAACTGTTTCCTTCAGGTATGAGAATCATAATACTTTCCTAGCCGTTCTGCCCAGGATCCTCTGCCAAAATCGATTTCAACTGTTCTGGAAAGATCATCATTAATTGTCAGTTTCAGAAGCAAGCGGGTGTCGGGGATGAGTGTCCCTGCC
The DNA here is from genome assembly GCA_021737265.1 of Desulfocapsa sp. Taxonomy (GTDB): domain Bacteria; phylum Desulfobacterota; class Desulfobulbia; order Desulfobulbales; family Desulfocapsaceae; genus Desulfocapsa. The sequence continues at coordinate 6,562 of JAIPEF010000059.1, forward strand.
CTTTCTGACCATTCAATCACTGTCAGCCCGGAAAGATAAAAATATTCTTCAAACCCCAAATCCTCTACTTCTGCTTCATCCGTGAGACGATAAAAATCCATATGATAGAGTGGAATATCCCCTGGATATTCCTGGAGAATGGAAAATGTCGGGCTGGTCACATAACAGGAATCAGGGACATTCAAGCCTTTTGCGATCTCCTGGGTTAAAGCGGTTTTCCCTGCCCCAAGGTCACCATTGAGGCATATTACGTCACCCGGCTGGGTCAACTCTGCCAGACGTTGACCAAATGCGCGAGTCTCCTTGAGATTGTGAAGGATAAGCCTGCAATCAACCATTATCAAATCCCTCCTTTATCAGGAGTGCAATAAAGGATATCTTCATTCCGGGATCGGAATTGCATTTTATTTGTTCTCTGCACCATTTTTGCTCCACCAAGTCATGAGCAGCTGATAAGGATTGTAATAGAGTGGTAAGGTATCCGGCATTGAAAACTTATTATGATAGGCCAGACGATGAACATTCAGGTACCAGTTTGGTACCATGTAGTATCCATACCAGAGAATACGATCAAGGGCCTTGCAAGCGGCAGTCAACTCTTCCTGCGTTTTGGCATATACAATTTTTTCCACCATGGCATCTACTGCCGGATCTTTGATACCGGCAAGGTTTCTGGATCCTGGGCGGTCTGCTGAGCTGGAATGCCAATAATTTTTCTGTTCATTGCCGGGTGATAAAGATTGGCCATAGACGTGAACTATCATGTCAAAGTCAAAATTCTGCACCCTGTCTGTGTACAATGCAGGGTCAATAGTCCTATAATCCACCTTTATACCAAGTTTCTGTAGATTACTTACATAGGGAGCCATGACCCGTTCAAACGAGGGCGTAACAAGTAGAATTTCAAACTGAAAGACCATACCCTCTTTATTCTTCAATACGCCATCCTGAATAGTCCAGCCGGCATCTGCGAGTAATTTTCGGGCCTTCCGCAAATTACCCCGTATACCGCCCTTATCATTTGAATCAGGAGCACTTAGTGGTGTTGTGAAAACCTCCCTGGGAAGGCTTTTGCGAAAAGGTTCAAGATACGACAACTCTAGACCGGTTGGCAGTGCACTTGCAGCCAGGTAGGAGTTGCTGAAAAAGGAGTTACTCCTCGTGTACTGATCATAAAAAAGAGATTTGTTGGTCCACTGAAAGTCGAAGGCAAGCCCCAATGCCTGTCGGACACGAATATCCTGGAAAATCGGTCTGCGAGTATTCATCAGGAACCCCTGCATACCGGCATTGTTCTGATGCGGAAAACGCTTTTTGATGAGTGAGCCGTTGTCAAAGTGCTTGCCCACCAAGTCTCTGGCCCACTGCTTGGCAATGTTCACCATCATAAAATCAAACTCACCGGCCTTAAAGGCCTCCACTGCGACTATTTGATCCTTATAATAGTTGACGACAATGGAATCCAAGTTGTACATCCCCTTCCGGACCGGATGGTTACGGGCCCAGTATTCAGGATTTCTTTCATAGGTGATGGACCGCCCCTGATTAAAAGACGTTACAGTATATGGACCTGACCCGATGGGGGGTGTCATATTTTTCTGTTCACCCTCTCCGGTAAAGGAATGGGCTGGGGTTGCATAAAACGCCTTTGACATAACAGGTATCTGGGCTGCAATCATATGCAGTTCCCTGTTTGAACGATTAAAAAGGAACTGAATCCTGTGAGAATCCAGGATTTTTGCATCCTTGATATCTTGATAATAAAAAGGGTAAAAGGGATGGACCTTGTCACTTTTTAATGTCTGCAATGAAAAGAGAACATCTTCCGGAGTTACAGGGCTGCCGTTTGAAAATTTGGCATTCTTATCAATGGTAAAGGTGACCGAAAGACCATCAGCAGCCAGTTCAATGTCACTTGCGATCAGACCATATTCTGCGAAGGGTTCATCCAGGCTACCCACCGCAAGAGGCTCAAAAATGAACATCTCAAGGCCAAAAGGAGCGGTACCTTTCAGGGTAAAAGGGTTCATCTTGTCAAAACTGCCATTGTCGTGCAACAGGAGTTTTCCACCCTTTTCAGCTTTTTCAGAAACGTAATCAAATTGCTTAAAGTCCGGCCCATATTTCAACTTACCGTCAATGGAAATACCGTGGGCAGCCTGGAGCAATGTAACTTTTCCAAAAAGAAAACAAATGGTTAAAAATAACGAAAGAAAGTGACCCATTATGAATGATCTCCGGTTTTTGTTCTGTTTGGCGAAAGAAAAACATGAAAAATTCAGTTCCATCATATATAAGCTACTGGCAAGAGTATCATTTTTATGGTAATATGTCAGATTTTCCTGTCAATTCAAACATTAGTTACCAGCATAATTTTTAGGAGATGTCCATGGGACAAACCATAGCTCAGAAAATATTTAAGGCTCACCTCAGAGACAACCCGACACCTGAAAACATGGTGCTTGATCTGGATGTAGTACTTTGTCACGAGATTACCACTCCAATTGCCATTATGGATCTTGTGGAAAAAGGAATGGATCGTGTTTTTGATCCTGACAAGATCAAGGCTGTTATTGATCATGTCACTCCAGCCAAGGATTCGAAAACTGCACAACAGGGAAAAATCATGCGTGACTGGGCCAAACGCCATCAGATCAAAGACTTTTTTGATGTTGGTGAAAACGGTGTCTGTCACGCCCTTTTTCCTGAAAAAGGCTTTATTCGTCCCGGATATACTGTAATCATGGGAGATTCCCATACCTGTACCCATGGGGCATTTGGTGCATTTGCTGCGGGAGTCGGCACCACTGATCTTGAGGTAGGGATATTAAAGGGAGTCTGTACCTTTCGTCAGCCGGTTTCCATGAAGATCGAAATACAAGGCACCTTACAACCTGGCGTTTCAGCCAAGGATGTAATTCTTACTGTGATAAAAAAACTTACAGTGAACGGTGCAACTGATAGAATCATTGAATTTGTCGGTCCCCTGGTTGACAACATGAACATGGCGTCCCGCATGACCCTGTGCAACATGGCTGTTGAAGCTGGAGCAACCAGTGGTATCTGCTATCCTGACCGAGTCACAGCTGAATATCTCTGGCCCTTTATTAAAGACGATTATGTAACCATTGATGCCGCGATTGAAGAATTTTCAAAATATCATTCCGATGCGGATGCTGAATACATAGAAATTCTTGAACTGGATGTGTCTGAGCTGGTTCCGCAGGTAACCTATGGATATAAGCCTGATCATGTGAAAGATATTTCTGAGATGGAAGGAACTCCGGTCGATCAGATCTATATCGGTTCCTGTACCAACGGACGTATCGAAGATCTTCGTGAAGCCGCTTCAATCCTTAAAGGAAGGAAACTGGCAACCGGTGTGCGAGGTATAGTGACTCCGGCCACTCCTGCGATCTATTCTCAGGCCCTAGATGAAGGAATTATCAAGATTTTTATGGATAGTGGTTTTTGTGTTTTAAACCCGACCTGTGGTGCGTGTCTGGGAATGAGTTCCGGAGTGTTAGCAGAAGGTGAGGTCTGTGCATCCACGACCAACAGAAACTTCAACGGCCGAATGGGAAAAGGTGGTACGGTCCACCTGATGAGCCCCGCCTCTGCAGCGGCAGCGGCAGTTACCGGCACAATCAGTGATCCAAGACAATTTTACCAAAAGAAGTAAGAGGTATATAAACATGAAAAAATTTGGCGGTCCCGCTATCTTGCTTGACAGAAATGATATTAATACCGATGAGATCATCCCGGCAAAATATCTCACTGAAAGCACCAAAAGTGCCCTTAAGCCACATCTTCTGGAAGACCTGCTTGTGGACGGAAAACCATTTGACAGTCACTCCAATGCAATGACAGTGGCAAAGGTCGTAATCACCAGAGCGAATTTCGGTTGTGGTTCATCGCGTGAACATGCAGTCTGGGCTTTTGAAGTCAATGATATTAACGTGGTAATAGCAGAAAGTTTTGCCCGTATTTTCAGGCAGAATATGTTTAACTGCGGCATCCTGGCCATAGAACTGCCGAACGAGGATATTGATGCCCTTTTTGCAATGTCTGGGAACATTTCTTTGGATGTTGATGTGGATGGAGGAGTGATTCATGTGACTTCCAGTGACCCCAGCCGGAAGGAACAGCAATTTGCGTTTTCAATGAACTCCTATGATAGAAATCTGGTCAGTGCCGGAGGCTGGCTAAAATACGCAGATGCAAATTATTAAGTCCCTGAAAATACTTTACCACAATGTCATTGTGACAAAATAAAAAAAGGCCATGATGCTTTTTGCATCATGGCCTTTTTTATCTGTTTTGTCATGGAATATGGCTACAACCCATATCCCTGTAATTTTTCAATAGTTTCCCTCTGCTCCTCGTTCAACTCTTTTGGGATATCCACTCCAACTTTCACAAAAAGATCTCCTCGCCCACTGAGTGGACCAGCCGGCAAACCATACCCTTTTATACGGAGTTTCGAATCTCCCTGGATACCCGCAGGCACGCTGACCTTGAATTTTTTTCCTTCAAGTGTTTCAACATCAACTTTAGCACCCAGGCAGGCTTGACTAAATGGGATTCTTTGCTCAAAAATAAGATTGTCACCATCCCTCGTGTAACGCTGGTGTGGTGTAACATCAACTTTCAGGTAAAGGTCCCCGGGAACGCCCCCAGGAGGTGCCTGTCCACCCTTCCCTTTCAAACGGAGTTTTTTCCCGGCTTCAATACCTTTGGGGACTTTTACGCTAACATTTTTGCTGCTGCCGTTATAGCGAAGGGCAATGTTCTTTTCAGCACCATTGAGGACATCCTCAAGGCTCACTGACAACTGATAGGTTATATCCTGTCCCTTAGGTGCAGGTTGCTGACAGGAACCGCCACAGCCGCCACCTCCCTGGCCGAAGATGGAACTAAAAGGATTTGCTCCAGCTCCACCCGTATTCATCCGGAAGGTACTGTGGCCACCACCGCTGTGTCCGCCAAAACCGAACTGGTTCAGAATGTCATCGAGATTGAAGTTTCTGAATATATCCTCCTGCGAATACCGTTGATGGAAATCAGCCGAGCCATACGTGTCATATTGTCGTTTTTTCTCAGGATCTGAAAGTACAGCATAGGCTTCACTGATTGTTTTAAATTTTTCCTCGGCCTCCTTATTTCCTCCATTTTTGTCAGGATGATATTTTAGGGCCAGTTTTCGATAAGCCTTTTTAATCTCCTGAGTTGAGGCACTTTTACTCAATCCCAGCGTTTCGTAATATTCCATATATACTCCCTACTCTTTTTCCTTTACCCTCAACAAAAAAACAGGCACCCATAATTGGAGCCAGAATTTCCATAGAACTGTGAATAGAATTCATTAATTATGATGTTATAATAGGAATCTAGTGGGAACCAGTCAAGGGGAGAGAAGCGAAAAAAAAACCCGCTCAATGAGCGGGTTTCAGATAGACTCTTTTTAAGGTAATAATACCGGATAGCTCTTAAAATGGAACGTCATCGCCGGTTCCACTATCAGGGCCACCAAACGATCCCTCATCAGGTAAAGGAGGTTCACCGGAAAAGCCTCCTGCCCCCCCTTCCCCTGTTTTGGGAGTAAGGTTTCTTAGGACGTTGGCTACAATTTCAGTGGTATAACGGTCATTGCCATTCTGGTCCTGCCACTTTCTGGTCTGTAGTCGGCCCTCAACATAGACCCTGTTTCCCTTGGAATAATTATTCGCACAGTTTTCTGCTGTCTGGGCCCAGACAATGACTCGATGCCATTCTGTTTCGTCCTGCCAGTTATCGTCTTTATCTTTCCAGGAACGATTCGTAGCAACACTGAGAGTGGCTACAGCTGTGCCGGCCTGGGTGTATTTCAGTTCCGGGTCCTGTCCGAGATTTCCTACCAAAATCACTTTATTAATCATTTTTTTCTCCAATTATGAATCTAGATTTTCTTCAGTAAAAGTGTTTTTTAATACCATACTATAGCTCAATCAAGAAGGACTATTTCTTCCGGGACAAGTTTGAATCAACAGACCGTTCGATCAAGCATTACAGGTATTCCTCCTTTGTCATCGGGGATATAGCCCATCACTTCTTGCCATATCTCATCACTTTCCATACAAAAATAAATACAGGTATCGGCTGAACCATATTTCCTTAAAAGTGCATAAATGTGTTTATATAAGGCTACTCGCCTGGGACGAAAATAACGCTTTTTATTATCGAGTCCTTCGATAAATTCCTGATAAAAAATTCGTGACCCTGGGAACCGTCTGGTTCCAATGGTTTTTAATGATGGAAGATAACGAAGGGCTCCGAGGGAAATCCATACAATGTGTTCTGCGGGAACCACTTGAAAGAGTTTCCTGATCGTTGTCTCATACCCCTGCTCCCATCCAGGGTGATCAATTATGGGGTCAAAATGAAAGGCAAGTTTATATCCCCAATCAGCACATTGTCTGGCAGCCTGCAACCGCTCGTCTAGGGTTGCGGTACGAATCTCTTCCATTTGCATAATGGGTGGACTGTTCAGAGACCAGGCAAGAACGGTGCGACCATTATGGCGTAGATCTTTCAGGTTATGAATGACCGCACTTTTAGTTTTTAACTCCAAAACTGCCTTGGTCTGTCCTGCCATGAATTCTACAAGCCTGCTGCTGAGACAGGTGATTCGGTCAAGGGCCATGGAGTCGGTAAATTCACCGGTACCAATCCGAAAAAAGCGATCAGGCTCGGCACCAAACGCACTCGTCATCTCATCAAGAAGATCGTCAGTGTTTACAAAAAATGTGAGCCACGGTTTGTTCAGATAGGCCTGTAAAATGCAATACACACAATCCATGGGACAGTTCATCCCAATGTTGAGAACCTGATAATCACAACAACGGTATTCTTTTGTACCAGGACAGGGTTTGAAAAAATGTCCACGATTACGACACAGTAGCAGATGGTGTTTACCATGGTTCAAATTGTCAGGATATTCTCCTGAAATTTCATGGGGATCTTCCCGGTCAGGGATAACTGTATAGGGCAGCTTTGCCCGTTCCAAAATTTCTCTGGTGTAATCCAGTTCCATACAGGACTGCTCGACATGAATTTTCTGCACATAGATGGAGGGGTCTTTCCAGGACCGTGTTTTTTTCATGACGATATTTTTCTACCCATTATCAAATTTGCGTATAACCAGAGGAAAAGAAGGGTTGTCCAGAAGTTCGGTTTCGGCCCATTCAGCCAGTTCAAGATACTGCTTTCCTTTTCCTGACTGCTTATGTTTCACGCAGCCGCTACCATACACCAGACATTTACGCTGCAATTCTTCTAATGCCAACACCAGTTGGAGTGTTGATAAACACTGTTCATCGAGGAGGTCAAGAATTGAAGCAATTCGCAACTTGTCCATACCAACACGATATTGAAAAGAGACCTGATCTTCGCGTCCCCCTTCCTTGACCGTGAGTGGAGAATCAATCAAAAGGAAGGGATAGCGACTGCTCGTCCGCAGCCAGAGATCATAATCTTCACAGCAGCGCAGGTTTTCATTGAACATGCCGACTTCAGTAAAAAGTTCTCTTTTTACCATTACTGTAGACATGCCGACAGCACAGAGCTGGAGGCAGCGTCTGAAGATATCACCATCACCTGGAATATGCTTGTTTTTCTGATTCAAATGCTCACCACGACGCAGCCAGCGTTCTCTGGTATGGGAAATCTTCATCTCTGGTCTGTTTAAAAGTGAACGGTACTGGATTTCCAGTTTATTTTTCAGCCAATGGTCGTCCGAATCAAGGAAGGCCAGATAGGAATATTTTGCCTCGCGGATGCCTCTGTTCCTAGCGGCTGCGGGACCATTGTTGTTTTGATAAAAGTAATGAACAGGTGTCTGGCAACTGGACGAAACAGCATCAACAAAATCATACGTGTCATCGTCTGACCCATCATCTATGACAAGAATCTCATTGCAGGGATGGCTCTGTTGGAGAACTGAAGAAAGAGCACGCTCAAGAAAAGACCTTCTGTTGTAGGTCGGAATGATTACGGAAATTCCTGTCATTTCGGGTGTAAGTTGTGAACCGCTAAGAATTAGGGGAAGATTTTTGAATTAAAGTACATTATATTAATTAGTTTATCAACATGACTCAACCGTGCTATGATACGATGTCTGATAGATAGTTATTCGATATCACAAAATAATTTAATTATTTTTTAATAAAAACCCGCCATACAGGTAATGGCCAAAAAAAAATAAACCAATGAGCAGTGAACTCCTTATAAATGCGACCAGCTACGAAATACGTATCGCTCTTGTCGAGAATGGACAGCTGGCGGAATTTCACCTTCAACGGCCCACTGAGAAAGGGCTTGTCGGCAATATATATCGCGGACGGGTGGTCAGAGTATTGCCTGGAATGCAGGCGGCATTTGTAGATATTGGTCTCGAAAGAACCGGGTTTCTTTATGTGGATGATGTGTATGTCTCCAATACCGACCTCGATGCCCGGATGATGAAACCTGAGAATCCCTGTGGCAAGCTTGAGTTCACCTCTTCTGATCCCGACACGGATATCAACAGGTCTCCAGGGATGAGTATAGAAAATCTTCTCAAAGAGGGGCAGGAAATCACCGTCCAAGTGGGAAAAGAACCAATTGGCAGTAAGGGGGCAAGGTTAACCTGCCATATCACCCTGCCCTGTCGCAACCTTGTGTTTATGCCTTTAACCGATCACATTGGGATTTCAAGAAAAATTGAAGATGACGAGATACGTCAAACGCTGAAAGAACGCATTGAATCTCTTCGTCCGGCAGGAACCGGTTTTATAGTTCGCACCGTTGCTGAACATGCAAGCCCCGATGAACTGGAAGCGGATATGGAATTTCTCCTCCTGCTGTGGGACGAAATTCAGGATATTTCCAGTCGAACATCTGATATTCCTGCCCTGATCTATGAAGATCTGGATATCACATTCCGCTCGGTAAGGGATCTTTTCACTACAGAGGTGCGTAGCCTTATACTCGATGAACGAAAAACGTATGACAAACTCGTCAAGTTCGTGCAAACCTTTGCCCCTAAGTTGTTGAACAGGATTTCCTTTTATCAGGGTGATGCACCGCTGTTTGAGGCTCACGGAATAGATGTTGAAATCAGCCGAGCCCTTGAGAGAAAGGTGTGGTTACGCTCCGGCGGGTATATCATCATTGAAACCACCGAAGCCCTTACGGTCATTGACGTCAATACAGGCCGCTTTGTAGGAAAAAACGACCTTGAAGAGACCATATTTAAAACCAACATGGAGGCAGTAAAAGAAATTGCCTACCAGCTCCGCTTACGCAATATTGGTGGAATTATTATTATTGATTTCATTGATATGGAAGATGCACAGCATAGAGAAGAACTCTTTTGTTCTTTCCAGGAAGCTGTAAAAAAAGATAACAGCAGAATTAACATCTTGAAACTTACCGAATTTGGTCTGGTACAAATGACTAGAAAACGGAGTTGTGAAAATCTCAACCAGATGATGTGCGAACCTTGTCATTATTGCGCAGGAGAAGGAGTTCTTAAATCCAGGCGCACGATCTGTTACGAGATATTTCGCAAAATTTCCAGAAGAGCTCGACATCACAATTCGTTCAAAATCATTCTGAAAGTCCACCCCAGGGTGGCAGATATGCTCTTGAAGGAAGAGGAGCAGGTAACCAACGAGCTTGAACGGGACACTGGCAAAAGATTGATCATAGTCCCAATCAGAAATTTCCACATTGAAAAATATGAAATTAGCTGGGATGGGTAATCCCTCTTTGTGATCACTGTAATATATTTTTTTCATAACACTCTAGAGATATAAACATGACAAGAATTGGTCGTAGATTCAAAAAAAAACGTTCCGCCTCTTCCTTTTATCTAATTATTGTTCTCCTTCTGGCTGGTGCCGGAGGCTATGGATTTGTCACCTATTTTGAAGGAGAACAACCACAGATAGAAGGAAAAACACTTCCACGTTATCTTGGCAAAAAAAGTGTTGTTTCTGTCACTGTCAGTGACCAGAAAAGTGGACTCCGCTCAACCAGAATAGTCATTATCCAGGAAGGGAAAGAAAAAGAAATTTATGCCAAGAATTTCCCGCGAAAGGGAGCAGACGGCACTGCCGGAACAACTCAGGAGCAGATCAACATCGAACTTGATTCCAAGGCCCTTGGACTTAAAGAAGGTGAAGCAGTTGTACAGGTGGAAGCGAGAGATTATTCATTCCGGGGCCTTTTGAAAGGAAATGTGAGTCAGTTGTCCCACAATGTTACCATTGATACGGAGCCCCCCCAAATCAGTATTATCCATAGTGAACGATATATCAAACCTGGTGGCTCAGGGATTGTTATTTATCGGGTCGATAACAGCGAGAAGCATGGTGTAATGCTCAACGGCAACTTCCATCCTGGCTTTCCACTTATTGATGAGTCCGAACCAAAATATGTTTCCTATATTGGTCTCCCCTATTCTGCCCGGAAAATAACCGAAGCTGTAATAGTTGCAGTAGATGCTGCCGGGAATCGCTCCAGCAAAATTTTTGCCCCTATCCTCAATAAAGCGAATCAAAAACGTGATGAAATTAACGTTGGGGATGACTTTCTTTCCAAAAAAGTTCCTGAATTTCAAGAACGGTATCCTGAAATGGAAGGTGATCAGGTACAAAAATATCTCTATACAAATAGACAAATACGACAGATGAACAACCAGAAAATCCATGATCTTTGTCTGAGTCCTGACCCCAAGAGGCTCTGGACTGGACGTTTTCTGCGTATGGCAGGAAGCGGCAAGGCTGGATTTGCCGACCACCGGACATATTTTTACAAAGGTCAAGCAATAGACAAGCAGGTCCACCTGGGCATGGATATCGCATCAACAAAACACGTGGAAATTAAGGCTGCAGGAACTGGCAAGGTTGTGTTCGGCGACTACCTTGGAATTTATGGAAACATGGTAATGCTTGACCACGGCCAGGGTATATTTAGCCTCTATTCCCATCTCAGTCAGATCAATGTTGTTCCCGGAGACACTCTGAACCAGGGGGATATTCTTGGGAATTCGGGTACCAGTGGAATGGCTGGTGGTGACCATCTCCATTTTTCAATGCTGGTTAATGGTATTTTTGTAGCCCCAAAGGAGTGGTGGGATCAACACTGGATCGATGTTACCATTGACGGGCCAATAGTTGATGCCAAATTCTGATGTTAAAATGGTGGAAACAGGCGGCGTCTGACAGCTTCAGCCTCAGTCTTCGACCTCATAGTCGGGACCACCACACAGTTTACAGCGTAACACGGGATCATCACGATCAAATATATATTCCCAATTCTTGGCTCTGATCTCTTCTTCGCGTTCTCTGCCGCAGACTATGCAAACCCAGATATCACCATCCTCTGTTTCAAATAAATGCATACTTTTCCATTCTCCTCTAAGAGCTTTTAACAATTGGACCTTGAATACCCTATCTTTGTATTTTTAACAAGCTTTGCACATGAGATTCCAGATCTTTCTTGTGGCCTTTTTCTTTTTTCTGTACAGTCCCATCACCTGACCATTGAAAATTTGTTTTCCACTACCAGAGTTATCATAAAAGATGCCTAGAGCCCTCAGAATTTCCACATTATTATGCAGCTATCTGGCTACCGAGATGCTGGCCCCCTTTTTTGCCAGTTTTCTCATCATGAACAGTGTGTTTTTTCTGGTAAAGCTCATCCCCTTTCTCAATGTTGTCCTTAACCTTGAAATCGGTTTTGCTGACTTTGTCCGTTTATTTCTCTACCTCTTTCCAAACATGTTCCTCTATTCAATTCCCATGTCGGCAATGATGGGGGTTATTATTTGCTTTACCCGGCTCTCTGCAGATGCTGAGATCCTGGCCTTTAAGGCCAACGGTATCAGTCTCTATCAAATGATTCCGCCAGTGCTCATTGTTTCCACCTTTATCGCTCTCCTTACTGGATATTTTTCTGTCAACCTGATCCCCAGATCAGAAATCGCCATGAAACAACTTATGTTTCAGGTGGCTAAGGAGAAAATTGATAAAGGCATCAAAGAACACCAGTTCACTGAAGCCCTGGGGGATCTGGTAGTCTATGTCGAGACCATTGATAAGGTCACAGGTCGTTGGGGAAAAGTTTGGGTCTCTGATATGAGAGGTCAGGTATTTCCAATTATCACCATGGCACGATCCGGAACCATGAATGCACAGGTCGATACCATGCAAGTTACCATTACTTTGGAAGATGGGAGTCTCCATCGACCGGATGGAAACAGATCACAGATCATCGCTTTTGATAAATATACGATTAATATTCCACTGCAACCACCGACAATACTTGATGGAGAGGATGTCACAAGGATATCGACCGCTTCAATGACCATGGATCAACTGCAGGAATCTGCCACAACGGTGGGACGCGATACTCCTCAGGGACGAGACCGGCTGGTGCACTTCCATAAACGGCTGACACTTCCCGTGGGCTGCTTTATTCTCAGTCTTCTTGGTATGCCGCTTGGTCTGCAGGCAGGGCCAGGAAGAAAGGCAATTGGAGTTCCTCTGGGGCTTGCCTTCTTTATCCTGTATTACATACTCTTCACAGTCGGCAAATCCCTTGCAGAACAACCCGGTTTTTCATTAATCTTCTGGATGTGGCTTCCCAATATTTTTCTTTTGGGAGTGACCATCTTTTTTCTTCGACAAGCTGCCAATGAACGGTCGATTATTCCTGATCTTGTGAAAAATATCTTGTCTCAATTCATGCAGAAGATGGTTAGCCCCGCTCTGCAGAACCTGAAAGCCATCTTCAAAAAAACAGTTGATAAAAAAGAAAGAGAGGGGCAGACTGGAGTCCTCAGAAAACGGGTGAAATCAGCCTCCGTTCCCCTGATGGATCAATACCATCTCACTGAAGGGACAGTACACGGCGATATCAAAAATCATGTGTTCCATATTACCGGATGTGAGTCTTATTCCTGTAGAACGTGTACAATTGAATTTATAAACGTTCAACTTGCCATGGAGTCCGGCATGAAACCATGTCCATATTGTCAAAATCTCCTTGATGAACTGAAGGCCAAGGAGAACCTCCCTTGACTTACAGTCAAGGGAGGTTCTCCT
>JAIPEF010000060.1 GCA_021737265.1 Desulfocapsa sp.
GCTTGTGAAAAATAATGCTCGGAATATTATGTATATGCCTGTGCTTATTTTTCACAGATGCCTCGATTTGAGAAAAAATGTCTATTCTCGGACAAGCTCCTAGTACACTGTAAGGCTTATATCTTCTCATCGAAGTCATTCTCGAGGGAGTTATCGGGGATCCAGAGCGTAGCTAAATTCCTGGATACCCGATACCAGCACTCGGGTATGACGGACGAACCCAAAACGGCACATTAAGGTTTCCGCTGTACCAGGAGGCTGTGCGAGAAAGTGCATTCTCGGACATCCTCCTAGGTGTTATCTTGCTATACTATCCTCAAGGGACACTCTGCTCAGTCTTTCATACTCTTCAACCTGTTTGTCCGGGGTGGTGGGCATCAACCGTTTGAGCAGAGGGACCACACCTCTTTCAGATTTCTCAAAAAGATTCTCTGCCTCTTTGAGGGTGATCTGCCAGGCAGGAGCAAATCCAGGGGCTTTTTCGAACATCAAATCAAGGGCAGTCTGGTAGACATAATATTGACGGATTTCTTTGCGTCCCGGTTTTTGATTCAGAGATTGGACCGTAATCCGGAGATTGTCCCGTTCCTGTTTCAGGATTTCAATTTCCTGTTTTCGTCGTTCGTTTTCCTTGGAATCAATTTCCAGTTTCGTGTGCAGGTGGGTGCGGAGTCTGGCGACTTCCTGGGCCAGCTCACGACGACGTAAGAAACCGCGTATAAATATGACAACGCAGAAAAGAATACCAAGGGCAAGTCCTTTGGCAAAAGGGTTGGTGATAATTGTAGAAAGCCAGCTCGCTTCTTCCATATTCAGGGATCCTCCAGAGAGACAGAAAAATTATATATTTTATGATTTTATCATAGTCTAATCTCTCGACTTTTTATGCTAAATCATTCTGCAAGTCAAGTGTCAATAATTAAACAGACACTTTTGTTTTGTTGTCTTTTGATACTATGGGGCTGAAATAAATACGATTTCTTCGGAGATCAACATCAAGGAGGCCAACGGTTAAAAGATCGCCAAGCTGGAATGACTTTCCCTTGTTTTTACCGATAAGGCGATGGTGCTTTTCATCAAAAACGTAGTAATCATCCTTGAGTGATGTGAGAGAAATACCTCCACTGACGAAGAGATCAAGAAGTTCCACAAAGATAGCAGAGCTGTTCACTCCGGAGATTACGGCCTGAAATTCTTCACCGATCTTATTATGCATAAAACGAACTTTGAGTCTGTCATTCATATCTCTCTCTGCGGTGACTGCGATGCGTTCCCGGGCAGAGAGAAATGGACCCATATCTTTCACTGAAATAGTTGTCTCTTTCTTTCTGGTGCGTACCTTGGTGCTAAGTTGAAGAAATGTCTGCAGGGTACGATGGACGGTAAGATCGGGATAGCGACGGATAGGGGAGGTAAAGTGGGTGTAGTCCGTTGCTGCCAGTCCGAAATGGCCAGCATTTTTCACGTCATAACGGGCCTGTTGCATGGCACGCAGCAAGAGATTGTTGATAACGTACTCTTTTGGTGACCCTTTGACCATGGCAAGTACCTGACCAAACCAGTCAGGATCCTGGCGTAGAGGCGGCAGGTCCAGACCGAGGGAACGGCCAAATTCTACAAATTCCTGTATTTTTTCGGGTGAGGGGCGTTCATGGATGCGGTAGAGGCCATTGAGATGATGCTCGGTAAATGTTTCTGCAACCGCCTCATTGGCAGCCAGCATGAATTCTTCAATGAGCTGGTGGGCAAAGTTTCTCTCTTCTCGACGGATTGAAGCGATTCTTCCCTCATCGTCCAACTCCATGAAGGGGGCTGGGATGGTGAACCCAATTGATCCCCGCTCTTCGCGAAGGTGCATGAGTTCAGTTGCCAGTTCAGAAGCCCATTTCAAGGGCGTGAGGAATTCTTTATGACTACCTCTGGCCTTCTGGTCATGCTCAACCAGGATTTTTTGAACCATGGTGTAGGTAAAACGTTTTTTACTGCAGATAATGGATTTAGAAAATTGCTTATTTTTAAGATGCCCCTGCCGGTCAAAATCAAGAATGGCAGTGAATGCATAGCGATCCTGGTCCGGTACCAGGCTACAGAGGTCGTTGGAGAGTCGTTCCGGCAGCATGGGGATGACGCGTCCGGGGAAGTAGATGGAGGTCCCCCGGCTGTAAGCTTCTTTATCAAGGGTTGAGCCAGGCTGGACATAATGGCTGACATCAGCAATGGAGACATAGAGACGGTAACCGGTGCGGGTTTTCAAGACGGCAATGGCATCGTCAAAGTCTTTGGCTGTTTCGCTATCAATGGTGACGTGCTCTATATCCCGCAGGTCAAGCCTGCCTTTTACGGGAACAATTTCATCTGAAATTGCTGCAACTTCGGAGAGAGTTTTTTCGCTGAAGGTGTGGGGCAGGCTATGTTTTTCTATGACCAGACGCATCTGCACATCAACGGAATCAGGATCTCCCAGGACCTCAATCAAAGTTCCCTGCAGCTGGAGGGCATTGGTGCTTTCACCATCAATTCTGACAATGACGGCATCACCCTCTGAAAGTTGCTCAAGCAGCTTGCCGTGCAGTTGAATTGTAAAGGGATAACGGGGATCCTCAGGATACACCAGAGGCTGACCAGATTTCATGGTAACAAAGCCTGCCAGCTGCTCTTTTCCCCGTTCCAAAACGGAGAGGACTTCAGCCTCAGGTCGGCCATCCTTTGTAACTTTGAAAATTCTCACCAGAACCTTGTCGCCGTGGCGGGCAGACCGCATATTGGCAGGTGAGAGGAAAGGGTCTTTCGAGTAGTTTGGCAAGGTAAGCCTGGAAGTGAGCCCGGTTACAAAGCCAAATCCCTTTGCATTCTGGTCAACAGTTCCTTCGGCCAGGCCATGTTTCATGCCAGCTCCGTAAAGCTCCTTGTCGATTTGCTTAAGAACTTTTTCGCCGCTGAGACGGGTTAGAAGGTTGTGGAGAGGCTTGCGGTCGGAAAGGGGCAGATCAATCTGCTTGAGGATCTCCTTTGCGTGCAATGGCTTTTCATTTGTATACAAAAGGGTTAGTACTTGCTGCTCAAGATCGCTCGCCTGTGAATGGGAGTGGGATTTGTTCTGGCCCCGGGCTGGTCTTCGATCTCTTTTTTTGTGCTGGAAATTTGTATTCTTTTTTTTTCGCATTCGTTTGTTTTTGCTTTTCCAAGGAGTCTTAATTTTGGTAGGGTTGAATAAAGGCAGCTTCTTTAAACCTTTATTTACTCTGTAGGATAGTCACGATTGTCCTAAAAGCAATTATATTCCTGGATTTTTTGTAAACCTGAACAGATAGTGGCATCTCTCTGATATGTTATGCAGTATATCCCCTTTGATCTAGAACTGTACCGCAGCCAGATGAGGCAACTGTTGAACTCCGGCCCCAAAGCCCATGTTTTTTGGGATGCCTTGGATTTTGCAACCGATGCCCATGATGATCAGTGGCGGAGAAGCGGTGAGGCCTATATCATGCATCCTTGTTCTGTTGCCAAGATTCTCGCCGAAGAAATGGATGTGGCTGACCCGGAGGTCCTGGCAGCGGCCATGCTTCACGATACCGTTGAGGATGTGGAGGAGGTTACCATTGATCTTGTCGGGGAGAAATTCGGTTCCTATGTGGCTGCTATTGTTGAAGGATGTACCAAGGTAACCCAGGAATCCGGTGACAAACAGACACTATCTAAAAAAGTGCATCGGAAGATTTTTTCAGGAGCGGCGTTGAGACCGGAAGTAATGCTGGTGAAGCTTGCAGACCGGCTTCACAATTTGCGCACCCTGAGTGCCATGCCCAATGCGAAACGACAGAAAATTTCCGATGAAACTCTGGATATTTATGCCCCTCTAGCCACAGTGCTCGGCTTGTTCAGTTTGAAGCGGGAAATGTATAACCTGGCCCTGTCCTTTAAGTTTCCTAAACAGGGAGCAAAACTGTTGGGGCAGATACGGCAGCTTGGACACTCGCCGGAAGCCATTGAAATTGTGCAGACCCTGGACAAGAATATTCGGGATGTATGGCTCAGTGCTGAGGTCAGTGTCCGAACTAAAGGGTTGTGGGCATATTATGATTCGACAAATCGGATCTTAAGAAAAAGGATAGATAATCCCCTTGAAATCCTCCTTATGACTGATGACATTCAGTCCTGCTATACAGTGCTGGGGATTTTGAATCAGACCTTTCCGCCAATTCCACGAACCATTCGCGATTTTATTGCCAATCCCAAACCCACCGGTTACCAGGGTTTACATGCGAGGACCAATATAAAGGGTCATAAATATCTGTTTAAAATTCGCACAAAAGATATGGCCCGTCGTGCGCAGCGCGGGTTGTTTAAAGACTGGACCTCAAAAAGCACTACCCAGCATCGTTTTATCAAAGAAATCCGGGAGCTTTTTGACGTAATCGGCTCGGGTGATGCCGGGTCCTACAGAGAGATGATTGCCGTCAGGGGGAATAAAGAGATTTATACCTATACCCCGGGAGGCGACCTTTTCTGTCTGCCGGAAAAATCCACAGTGCTTGATTTTGCCTTCAGGGTCCACACCGATATTGGTCACAGCTGCATCGGGGCCATGATTGGGAGTAGAAAGTTTAGCAGCGACCATAGACTCCGCGATGGTGATGTAATACGTGTTCTGCGAGCCGATCATGCTCTGCAGTTTCAACCGGAAATGCTGAAACGCTGTCGCACACCCCGGGCACGAGCCGAGCTTTCCAGAACATTTCGTGTTCGTCAGCTGCGTCTTGCCAGGGAAATTGGCCTTTCACTTGTCATGCAGGAGATGCTCAGATATGGCCTGCCCTTTTATCTCCTGCATAGTGACGGCTTACAAAAGGTTTTGGATCACTTTTCACTGGCTGACCTGGATGAACTGTATACTCATGTGGGAGAGGGGCGGTTGCGATTGACGACCCTGATTAATCAGATCAAGCAGGAGTTGTTCCATGGCGAATCTCCCTTTGTCGATCCAACAGGTCAGCTGAACAAGGTGGAACTCACAGTCGTGGACCCGGTAATCACTAAGATTTCGGCGTGCTGTAAGCCAAACCCTACTGACAAAGGACTTTACGCCCTTCTTAGTAAAAGAGGGCTTTCAGTTCATCACAAAGATTGTCCGCAACTGAAGAAAGTAAAATTCCAGCGTGACGATGTTGTTGATTTTCGCTGGAAGCAGCGGGAGAGCAGGGTGGACAAACTACAGTCTCTGGTCATTATGGCGGCAACCCGGCATCGGATAATGATGCTCCTGAGCGTGGCACCGGAAGAGATGAGAATACTGGAGATAACCCTGTTGTCCAAAACGCCCACCACTACTCCTGCCTGGGAAATTACATTCCAGGTTCCCACTCTTTATGTGCTCAAAAAAGTGCTGCGGCACTTTGACAAATCTTCCCTTCTTTACGAGTTCGTTTTCGAATATTAATGTCTGAAAGATAATTTTGTTAAGGGACGTTTACTCTGGGGAACACTCAACAGAATCCCCCCCTTCAAGGTGTTAGTGAAAAAAAGGCCAGGAGGTTCATTCCAATTTGTCTAAGATTCTCCTTGTAACTCTTTTTCATAACCGCTCAATACACTGGTGAGCATGTCCGGCAGATCGTTTTTCTGTCTGGAACTTCTCTGCAGCTGTTTGATTGTTTTTTCCAGGGTAAGGACTTCGCCGAGAAAAACATTGCGGAGAATGAGGGAGACCAGCCTGGTAATGGTGGTAAGGTTTGAGATACGGGACTGGAGCTGATCGTCTCTGTCAAAGGCGGTGGAGGCAAAAATCTCCACGGGGTTTCCATCCAACTCACTGACAGAAACGTACCAGGTGTTCAGCTCTCTATCACGTGTCCTGAAGCGTACGGCATCCAGTACTTCCGGAAGATCCTGCAGCTTGGCAATCTGGCAGTCAGCATCACTTTTTCCATTGTGTTGCAGGTCGGATTTTATAAGGCGGCATATCTGTTTGATGGTTTCCGGTTTGTTTTGTATTACATTGGCCAGTTGCAGACAATCTGTGCAAAATTCGTTGCCATGGGTTTCCTGAAGGTCTCCGGTTTTACCGCAGCCGTCACATCGCTCGCTGTTGTTTTTCTGTGTCATTGGGATTCTGTTGTTAGATTATGGGGGATATGGAGTTGCAGGAGGCGGCGAAATTCGGAGCCTTCGATCTCACGGGCACCAAATGTCACGAGATGATCCGTTGTCATCTGGCAGTCAATGAGTGTAACTCCCTGTTGTTTTAAATTTGTAACCAGGGCTACAAGTGCAGCCTTTGACCCGTTACTGATTCTGGTGAACATGGACTCACCAAAAAAAACATTGCCGAGTTTTACACCATACAGGCCGCCTGCCAGTTCACCATCCAGCCAACATTCCACCGAGTGGGCATATCCTGCCTGGTGCAGATCTTCATAGGCCTCCTGCATCTCAGAGTTAATCCAGGTTCCTTCACCGTGTTCTTCTCTGACAGCCGCACACAAGCTGATGATCCTGGTAAAATCCTGATCAAAGCTGATTTGGAAGGCAGTGTTTCTAAGAGTCCTTGCCAACCGTTTTGAGACTTTAAACTCCTCAGGAAAAATCACCAGTCTTGGATCTGTAAACCACCAGAGAGGTGGGTCGCCTTGCGAATACCAGGGGAAAATTCCATTGGAATACGCGGCCAGTAGTCGCTCCACCGACAGATCTCCTCCAACGGCTAAAAGACCGTTGTCCTCTGCCAGTGATGGATGAGGAAAAACAGGAGTATCATTGAGTTGAAAAATGGGCATGAATAAGTCTACCGGGATGCAGGGGGCTTGTCAATCAGGTTGGGACAAGTCATGTCATCTGTGCAGAAGAATGGTTTTCTATTTTTTTTTAATGACCTCTGATCATAACGGATGTTCTCTATGTTTCCGGGCACAACAGCGAATTGTTGTCATTTGTTCATTCGATTTTAAAAGGCTTTTATATCAGCCTGTTTGGTGCAAGTTTTGTGTGATGGAGGGCCTGGTGCACCAGAGGCAGGGTGATGATGAATGTTGCACCTTGATCCGGTTTACCTATTGCTCTAATTGTTCCCCGGTGGCGGTCAATAATTTTTTTACAGATGGAGAGGCCAACACCTGTTCCTTGACACTGTTGCCTGGTGTGGAGGCGTTGAAAGATATCAAAAATCTTCTCCTGGTATTCTTTTTTAAAGCCAATACCATTATCTTCCATGCTGATGCGCAGATAATTCTGATTGTCATGAGGGTCGAGAAATAACAAGCGTTTGATAGTGATTTCCGGTTTACGTTCCTGGTGATGATACTTGAGGCTGTTGGCAATGATGTTTTGGAACAGTTGCCTCATCTGCACAGGATCCGCTTCGATGGTACCCATGTCGGGGTCCACGGTGACACGTGCCTGGGTGTTTTCAATATTGATAGCCAGATCATCAAGGACTGAATCGATGACAGACCGTAAATCCACTGTTTCAAACGGGTTGGCTTTACTACTGACTCTGGAGTAGAGGAGCAATCCATCGATAAGACTTTGCATCCGTCTGGATGAATTCTCGATGTGTTCCAGGTACTCCTTTCCTTTCTGTGGGAGATCGTTTCCATATTTTGTTCGAAGTTTATTGCTGAAAGCCTGGACAAGCATCAAAGGTTCCTGCAGGTCGTGGGAGATGACATGGGCAAAATCTTTGAGTTCCATGTTTCTTGCCAACAGGTGCTCGGCGGTTGCCGAGAGTGAATGTTCTATATGCTTCCAGTTACTGATATCTCTTGTTACTTCAATAATTCCTGTCAGTTTGCCGCCAGGTTCCCGGAATGGTGTTGCCGTAACCATACAGGGAAGTGTTACTCCGTCAGCTCGCTTTTTCCCGACTTCGGTTTCGACTCTTTCAGCTCCTCCCATTATTTGAATGAGAGGACATTTGTCAGTGTGACAGAGCTTTCCGGGAAAGATGTCATAGCATTTGCGGCCCTGGATTTCCCTAATACTCTTGCCAGTCAGTTGGCAATAGGCACGGTTAACGCGAATAAAATTGAAATTTCTATCAATAACATGCATTCCATCAGGGGCACTGTTGAAAATCTGAATAAATTCATCATTAATGGCAATCAATGATGCCTCAATTCTCTGCTGTTCTCTGATCTTGCTATCAAGAATTGTATTGGTTAGACGAAGTTCCACTGTACGGCTGGCAACAATGTGCTCAAGATTTTGCTGGACGCTGATAAGCTCTTTTGCTGTCTTTTCGCGTTCTTTAATTTCCCGTTCAAGCTTCCTGTTGGTGGCAAGGATGTTTTGTCTGCTTTGAGCCAGACGCCCCCCGAAAAAAAAGATGCCGCCGATACCGAGCAGGGCCGCAAGAAAGTGACTGAGGAAGAGTGGCCATGGAGATTTGTTGAATCGTATGGGGATACTCAGGGAGATGGCTCCCCGAACATCACCGAGTTTCCGGCCTGAGGATGCATGGCAAGGGACACATGTCTCCGTGTAGACAAGGGGAGCCATGTAGCGATAGAGTTGTTCACCGTTCTCTTCTGTAAAGGCGCCCTGTTCTTTACTTCCTTGATCAAATGATTCCAGCCAGGGGATTTCCCACGGATATGGGTTGTTTCCTGCACTTAAGGGGGTGAGGCTGGTAATGTGGAAGCGAACCCACCCTCTTTCCTGGGTGATGGCTGCAATCTGCCTGGTCATGTCGGCAGGGTTGATCATGGTGAGCTGACGTCCATTTACATCCCATATGGATTGCTTGTCTTTAGGGAGGAATTGGTTGGGGGGGCTGTTTTCTGTGGTGTAGACATAAACACCTCCATGCATGAGGTTCCAGCGGCGGGATGCGACAATCTGCTCAAAAAATGCCCTGGCGATTTCCTGGGCAGTTTCGTTCTTTTCACGGATGTCATCCACTGTGTTCCAGGCCAGAGATGAAGCAACGGCCAGGAGCCAGATGGAGATGGCCACCAAACGATAATGAGTAAACAGATTGATCATAGAGTAACCATGGCAAACCGGAGCGAAAGTCGAAACTCTTTTCAGTAACCCCTTGTGGGGTGATATGATTACTTGTTAGGAGATTCTTTTCTGCAGAAAGAGTGCAGAAAAGAATTTCTAAGATAATAAAATGAACGATATACCCGGTCTGATGTTAAAGGAGACAGGTTTTATTCTGCAGTTCTTTCAGGAATACCTTTTCATTTTCAGAGTAGTCCACCGGCACTTCAATGAGATGGACTCCGGGGCTGTTTAGACACTGAGAAAGCAGAGCGGTGAATGTCCCGTTTTTAACAATTCTGTACCCCTTGGCACCATAGCTTTCTGCATATTGTATAAAATCCGGGTTACCAAAATCAAGGCCAAAATCAGAAAAATCCATTCCCCTTTGTTTCCATTTGATCATTCCATAGCCGTTGTCCCGTAAAACAATGACAACCAGGTGGAGGTCAAGACGTACAGCTGTCTCCAGTTCCTGGGAGTTCATCATGAAGCCGCCATCTCCACACACTGCTACTACCTGGGTGTCAGGATGAACAAGTTTGGCGGCTATGGCTGCAGGGAATCCAGCTCCCATGGTGGCTAAAGCATTGTCAAGGAGCAGGGAGTTGGGGTGGGTGGCTTTGAAATTACGTGCGAACCAAATTTTATACATCCCGTTGTCCAAAGAGACAATGGAGGTGTCAGCCACGGTTTTCCTGATATCATTGACAATGCGCTGTGGGGTGTTAGGGAAACAGTCGTGCCCTTGCTCCTGAAAGACATGGGTATTGATTTCCATATGAACGCGGTGGAAAAAATCATTGTCTTCGAGCTTCATATTGGACAGGGCATCCCGCAGGGCCAAAAGAGAGTAGCCGATATCGCCAATAATTTCATACTGTGGGAAGTACACCTCGTCCATGTCGGCAGGAGAGAAGTGAAGGTGAATGACCTCCATATTTCCATTATTCATGAAAAAAGGCGGCTTCTCCACCACATCGTAGCCAACGTTTATGATCACATCTGCACGATCTATGGCACAGTGGATATAATCATGATCAGATAATGCAGCAGTGCCCAGACAGCGGGGTGAATGCTCATCAACAATCCCTTTTCCCATCTGTGTGGTGAAAAAATAGAGGCCGGTGTTGTGGACAAGTTCACGGGCTACGGGGCAGATGTGATGCCTGTTCGCTGCTGCTCCAAAAAGGATGAGAGGGTATTTGGCTTTTTGAATTAACTCCGCAGCCTGCTGAATGGCCTCAGGGTTGGCCACTGGGTAGAATAGCTTGTGGGGTTGAAAGGGCGCGCTGTCTATTTCCTCTGCGGCAATGTCTTCCGGCAGTTCAATGTGAACTGGCCCGGACTTTGCGTTTACTGCGATCCGGAAAATGTCGCGAACAATGGCGGGAATAGTCCCAGCATTGACAATTTGTTTGGTGAATTTGGTAAGCGGTTCCATCATGCGAACCACATTCAGGATCTGGAAACGTCCCTGTTTACTTTTTTTGATCGGTTTCTGGCCGGTGATAAAGACTACGGGCATGCCGCCCAGCAAGGCATAGGAAACTGCAGTGACAAAATTAGTTGCCCCCGGGCCCAGTGTTGAGAGACAGACTCCTGGTTTGCCGGTGAGGCGTCCATGGGCGGCTGCCATGAACCCTGCAGCCTGCTCATGACGGGTCAGGATCAGGCGAATAGATGATTTACGCAGGGCTTCGAGGAAGACCAGATTCTCTTCTCCGGGAATGCCGAAGATAATTTTAACACCTTCGTTTTCCAGACATGAAACCAGCAGTTCCGCTCCGTTCATAATGTTTTTACCAGGTAATTAGTTGAAAATATAATAGTATTTTTTCAGTTCTGCGGCGGAGAAGTTTTCTGATAAAACAAAAAATTGTTTCAACTACAGCAGGTTCACTGGAGACCACTCATACTATCATCATGATACCCATTAGAATCAAAAAGGTAAATATGATCTGCAGATAAAGTGCATGCGGAATCCTCCCATAACAAATTGAACCCAGCACCGTACCAAGCAATACAACGGGAGCAGAAATCATAAAATAGGTGAAGACCTCAATGTTTGTCAGTCCTCTGACTGCATGTGCTGTGGCAATAATATATGAGTTGAAGAGAAAAAAACCGCTGAGTGTGGCTTTTATCTCTTCTTTTCCCCAGTCATTCAAGGTGCTGTAAATGATGGCCGGTGGTCCTCCGGCACTAAAAGCTGCTCCAATTGCACCCGATAAAAATCCCGCGAGATATCCCCAGAGTTTATGGAGTTTTTTTGGTTTTGGTCTGCTGAGCAAACTATACAGTGAATAAGCAACCAGCAAAATACCCAACCAGACGCGAATGATGCTGGAGCTGACAGTCTCAAGAATAGTTGAACCAACAATAATTCCGGGGACAGCGGCTACACAGAGAGGAGCTATTTTTTTTACATCAAGATGTTTTTTCATTTTCAGTGACAGGTAGGTGGTGATAACCAGACTGTTTAAAATACAGAGAGGGATTGCACTCTTTATGTCAAGAAAGAGGCTGAGCAGGGGGATTGCCACCAGGGCAGAACCAAAGCCGGTTATCCCCTGGATAAAACCAGCCAGGAGGAAAATGACACAAATAAGTAACGGGGTGAACATAAATAGAATTTCCTTGAACAGCCGGGCTGTTCTGTATACATTCTGCTCAAAGCTTTTTTTATTTTTGAATGTGGCCTGCCTGTTCAAAGGCAGATTTATTATACTGTGTTTCCCTTTTTTGGGGGGAAGTCTTTTATAGTAGCGGACTGTTTCGGAGTATAAAAGGTACTAATCACGCAGAGCCTGACTTTCTTCAGTAAATCCTTGGGGGTGCTCCGTATAGTGCCCGTATGGGTAAAAGTGCCTTGGTGGTGGTTTATAATATTTTGATTTGCAATATAATAATTAATTTCGTGTCAAAAAATAGAAGTAATTCAGGAGTAAGGCACTAATTATGCGTGTTGAACGAAACATGGAAGATATGGTTCCGTTTCAGGAAGAACTGAATACGGCGCGGTTTTTTACCGGTGGTGGCCGTGAGACTGTTTTGAATGATATCAAGGCGGCTCTTCGAGATCAGGTCAAGATTGTTACTCTGATTGGTGAAGAGGGCAGCGGCAAGACCATGCTTTGCAAAATGCTGCAGAAACAGTGTGATAGTCCTCACAGAGTTGTTTTCCTGCCACAGAATGTAAAATCTTTTGAGGAAATAGTTCGTGAGACGGCACGGGAATGTGGCACACAGTATCCAGCTGAAACAACTCGAGATGATGCGAGGAAGATTTTTTTAGAACTGATTGCTGATTTACGGACACGAGGAGAGACGCTCCTGCTGATCTGTGATGAAGCTGAAAAGATGTATCTGGCAACACTTGAAAGAATTCGCAAGATCCTTGATGACATAAATATTGACGGAGAAGGCTTGCAATTGCTTTTTTCCGGAAGGGAAAGTTTTGCTGGGCACCTTGAACAATTGAAACTCTGTAATTTTGAGCAGATTAGCGAGAAGCAGTTTGTTCTTTCAGCGTTTGACAAGAAAGAAGTCTGGAAATATTTGAATTACTGTGTGCAGGCTTCTGAAGAAAACGGTGAGCGGGAGGTGTTCAGCCAAGCAGCTGCAGACAAGATTGCATCCATGGGCATGGGAAATTTGCGGAGGATCAATAGTTTTGCAGGGCAGGCGCTGCATTCTGCTGACGATGAGAACTCCTCACTCGTTCTTTCTGATCATGTTAAGGAGGGGGGCGCAACTGAGGATTTGCAAAAAGTCCGTCCTGGCATTCTGCAACGGATGATGTTTTTGCAACAACTCCATTTTTCAACCCGATATTTGGTTGGCGGCGCTGGAGCTTTGTCTGTTCTGTTACTGTTTTTTATGTTCGGTGGTGATGATCTGGAAAATCATACAAAAGATTTGCCAAAGCTGCAGCAGAGTGTGGAGAGCACTTCGCCCGTTATGACAACTGTCTCTCCTGCACGGAATGAGCCTCCCCCGGAAAATCCAAAGGTAAAGACAGAGAAAGTAGTGCCTGAGCCTGTTGTGCAGAGTGAGCCTGCAGAAATTGCAGTGGAGAGCGTGGGAGTTGAAGAAGCTGCTGACGTTCCTCAAGTCGTCTCTTCTGAGCCGGAGCCTGTGCGAAGGCAGAATGAAGAATTGGTAGAGCTTGTACCTGCTGATCTCCAAACTCCACCACAGCACATTCCAATGGAGATTTTTCCGGTGGAAATTGTAGAAAAAGCTGAGGGTGAGTCAGAAGTTCCTGAACTGGAAAATCAAAGTAAAATTCCACCAGAGAAGTTAACGCGTATCGCTGCAACATCTAAAAAACAGGTTCCTCTGAAGACAGTTGCTGCTTCTGCAATGGTAAGTGATCCGATTTTAGCCAGTCTTGCCAGTGGCGGGGAGAAATGGAAGGAAGGTGTTGATGGTTCCAATTTTACTATTCAACTTATGGCCCTTACTTCCGATCAGGCAGAAGAAAACCTGAAGCGAATTATAGTAAAACCTGAATATCAGGAGGTTGTCGACAAACTGGTAATGCTGAGACGGCCATCTGATCCGCCAGTGGTTCTGATATTCTATGGGGTTTATCCATCCATGGCTGCAGCCAGAAATGCACGGAACAATATGCCCATATTCCTTCGTAAGCATCATCCCTATGCTGTTTCCGTAAAGGGTGCCGTTGAAAAGGCTAGTGCGGAGTAGTGGCTCTATTTTACCGTCTATTATAAAAAATACTTACCTTCCTGTTCGACCCCTTAGTCGCGGCTGGAACCGCCGGAGCCGCTGGAACCGCTAGAACCGCTAGAACCTTAAGTAAGATATAGCGCTTTCAGTCGTTCTCCAATACTTCAAACATTTTCTCTCAAGAACAAAGGTAACGCTGTTAAATTAACAGATGAAATCAAGTACCATAAACATCTTGCCGCACAAGAGAGTGGAGTCCTGAACAAATCGCAGGGCGCTTCCAGGATGAGGGAGTGATTTCACTACATCATGAAACAATTTACCAGTTCATTCTGTCCGATAAAAATAATGGTGGTCAGCTCTACAAGCATCTTCGTCTCCAAGGTAAAACGTATCGCAAGCGCTATGGGTCAGCCAATAATAAATCAGGCATCCCCAATCGAGTAGATATCGACGAGAGACCTCCTGAGGCCAACGACAGAGAACGTGTTGGTGACTGGGGAGCAGACACGATTATTGGTCAAAAACCACAAAGGGGCAATCGTTACGCTCGATGAAAGGAAAACAAAACAGCGTCTTGCAGCGCCACTTTCGCAGAAGAAAGCAGCCTATGTCAAAGAAGCGGTTGTAACACTCTTGTCCCCAATGAAAGAGTTTGTAAAAAACAATGACATTCGACAACGGTAAAGGAGTCGATGCTCAAAAGATAATTGGTTATGCACTTATGCACTTATAACTTGAATTCAGGTAAGGTTAACCTCTCCATTCTTAATTTTACACTCCTGATTCAGTGTAAAAAGTGTTAGAAGACCCTTGGATGATAATCCTTTACAGGATTTAACAACAGAGGACGGTTTCATTGTGTTTTGTTAAATTTTACCCAAAATTCACGCTTGATTTCTTTTGGAGAATGATTGTTGTTTGGCCCTGACGATACTGTCTGTGACCTTAACAGCAAGAGATTCAAATATCTCTTTCCATGAACATTAAAGGTAAACCTGCCTCTGCTGCACTGCATATCTTTTTTGAAAGCGGCATGAAACAAAGTGTTTCAATAGTAGTTAACGGGGCATCAACCGTCTGTTTTCGCTTTGGGAAAGTAATGATTTTGATGGACGCAACAGCTAAGAGAAGCCAATTTAATGATTTTGCGGTATCTTTAGGAATTGAAGATCAGGATGATGTGTGCTGGGTCTCAATATTTTCTCACTCTTGAAAATACTGGAAGGCATCATGTACCGTTTTTTCATCTTGTTTTGTTAGATAATGCCAACTTATTTAGATAGTGCACAAAAAAAATATTTACAGCCCCAGATCTCTGGAGAGAGGTGAAATATGGTGAGAAGAATTGTTCATCAATGGAGAGATTGGCTCTTGGAATATATTGGTGGCGACAATTATGAGTTGATCCAAAAAGATACTCAAGAAGTCTTTACGATTATGGCCAAGGATGCCATGGATGCAGAAAATAAAAGTCAACAGATCATTAAAAACACAAAAGAAGAACGGGTTTGAGACACTCTCGATATTAGGTTTCTTATGAATATTAAAGGCATCTCCTGCAGATTTTAACTTAATCATTATGCTATCAGGAGCCTGTCGGAGAATTGCGTTTACCTGTCAGGGACATATCGGATAGCTGTAAAAATACTGTCTACACCACAACATCTGGTGTGCGCATGAGGTCTCCGCCTATTTCTCCGACACGCTCCTAGCTCTGCTCTTTACCCATAAGTTGCTCATCCGTAGGTATGGGTGTCGGAGGCCCCGAGGGGGCAGGTATTATAGCCGGTGTGCGTGAGCCACCGGTCTTGAATCCACCTCATCACCTGTCCTGAAGGGACAGTGTTATTTGATGGTGTCGTATTTATCCCCCTCAAGGGAGGACTGAAAAGAGTACCCTTTTTTCGGGTGAAAACTCTTCATCTTGTTCGTTATTACAATTTTTCTATCATTACAACGTACTATATGTACGCCGAAAGATAGAAAAATTGCACGCCTCCAATATGAAGCTTTTCACCCTAACTACCGGGCATAAATACTTATCCATCGGGAATCGAAGTTTTTACGAGTTTATCAATACGTTAGAAATCAGGAAAAACATCATCGGACTATTTCGTTTAAAGATGAAATTTTCATGTTATTACAACGTCATGGTGTGGCATATGATGAACAATATTTATGGAAGTAAGAGATCACTCCGTCCTTTCAGGACGACCTCTGTTGTTGGATACAACCGGTGGCTAAAGCACACCGGCTATAACATTGAACCCCTGCGGGGTTTTTGTAAGGCAGTAGTTATGGGTAATAGGCAGTCCTAGCTGGAGAAGATGTTCCTTTGCTATCCTCGGTTGGAAAGCACTCCTCACAGATTACATTGTTCCTGATGATATGCCC
This sequence comes from Desulfocapsa sp., assembly GCA_021737265.1. Lineage (GTDB taxonomy): Bacteria > Desulfobacterota > Desulfobulbia > Desulfobulbales > Desulfocapsaceae > Desulfocapsa. The sequence continues at coordinate 16,072 of JAIPEF010000060.1, forward strand.
CAGACCTCTCTCTTACAGATCGCCATTCCTACAAATTCTATGGTATCATAAATTGTCGGCGGTTCTCATATTTTCCTCATTTACAGGAGGTATATCATGAAAGTTCAACAAGCGGTCGATTTCCATCTGCAATACCACCAAGCAAACTCCAAAAAAAAATACTGTTAAGACTTGTGAGTTTGTCCTACTCCGCTTTTCAGCTCAATTTGGAAAGCGTGATTTAGCCAGCGTACCACAGGAAGATGTTCTCACATTCTTGATGGCTTTGACCAAAGACAACAAACAGGCTACTAAGAGAAACCGGTATTCGGTGCTTTCGTCCTTTTACAATTTTAGCATCAATACGGCCCTTCCAGCATTGACCAACCCTTGCAACTCTGCTGTCATCAAAAAAATCTTCAGGCGTCCACAGGCCATTCAATGGAAGATTGTGGATAAAGAGGTTGTCGATGAAATTATCTTCCGTACAATGAATATCCGCAACAAAATCATTCTTGAACTTATGGCCAGGGGTGGCATGAGGATCGGTGAAGTCCTTAATCTCAGGTCATGTGATATCCAGGAAAGAAACCTGACCATCCAGAGTCCGAAAAGTGGCAGATCCGGAGAGGTGGTTTATGTTCCACGGAAATTACTGGTAAGGTTAACCGACTATGTGAAAGACAATAACATCAGTTCAGGTAGTCGGATATTTCCAATTTCGTACGTTGCAGCCTGGTCAATGGTCAAGAAGGCAGGCAAGCTCGTAGATATCGAATTGCGTCCTCATGATCTGAGACGACATGCAGCCACCTATTCTTAGGCACGCAGACCTATCGACTACCCAGCGGTACCTTGGCAAGGTGAATGATACTGAAGCGATCAAATGGATCGAGACGCTTTATGGATAGGTTTACAGTAAGGGCGGGGATTGGTTCTCGCCCTTAGTAGCAACAGTAGAAACATCAACTTTTGGCAGTTTTCCGGAAGGTTAATATGTACAGATAATCTAAATGCAGCCTGTGTATCCTAACATATCCGACAGGTATTACAAATTCCCTTGACTTTGCTTTATCTCCTGTCATAGTATTTATATAAAAATGATAAGCAATAAGAAAAAGCTTGTGACCAAAATAAATTTGTGGGCATAAGGGCCAAGGAGGAGAAATACGAGTCAAGGAACACTTCAGGGACAGAGCGTCAATCTTTCATTTACCGTAAGTTAATTTTCCAAATTGAAAGGAGAACAGAAAAAATGAAAACAAAATTTTTTACTCTCGCATCTTGCCTGTTTTTCGTCTCTTCTTCGACTTTCGTGTCTGCTCAGACAGGCCCCTACTTGGGCGTCGGTCTCGGTCTCAGCATTATCGAGGATTCCGCTGTAACCGATTCGACGATGCCTGGGGTGACACTTGATGTAAGCTTTGATGAAGGCCTCGACTTAGGGGCGGCCGTCGGTTATGGCTTTGCCAACAATATCAGGCTTGAAGGGGAGCTGTCCTATGACTCCCATGACATTGACCAGACCTCCGTCTTTGGGATGGATTTTGACTCGAGAGGAGATGCGGAATCCCTTACACTTCTCCTCAACGGATATTATGACTTCGTAAACAGCAGCAGTTTTACGCCTTACCTAAGCGGTGGCTTGGGATTTTCCACAATCGAGGTCAATGGCTACAACTTCCCCGGCTCCGGAGTGCCCGACTTAAACGAAGATGACACCGTTTTTGCCTTTCAGTTCGGGGCGGGAGTAGGCTACACCGCAACCGACCATATTGTTATTGATCTGAAGTACCGGTACTGGGCTACAGAGGATCCGAATTTTGGCACCAAAGAGGCAGAAGTAGCCAAGCACCTCTTCATCCTGGGACTCAGATACAACTTCTAATATTCCTTCACGGAGGCAGTTACCCGAAACCGGTGCCAGGATTTCTTTCTAGAACCTGACACCGGTTTTCTTTTTTTCGATTTTGACAAAATTAAGATGTTTAAGAGTAAGGTTAACAGAAAGTGGGCAAAAAAGGAGGTTAAGATGTTTCCTGACGCTCTCAATTTTCACACAAGAAGCCTGGCGCTCAACTGTTTGAAAATTCGAAATTTAAGAGCAACAGTAGACACATTCTGTTTGTGAGGAACCAAAGAATTTACAGCTTTGATGTGGCAATCTTAAACGCAATAAGATTGAACACAGTTTTCCTTGCCTTGAGTATGCTGGTTCCCTAAAAATGGCCTTTTCAGCACTAAAAAAAGAACTCTAACGATAAAAACAGCCTCTTTTTCCACTGCTTCTAACGTAAAATCAATCCCATAGCTTGGCCCGCCCCACCCCCCATAAAAGAAAAAGGGGGCATACGTACAATCTCCTGAATTTATAACGCTATAAAGAAGCTGACCGAAAAAAGAGTAGCTGGTTTGGGGGCAACTGTGTTTTTTTGTTAGGCCTATTCATGTTTTAGTGCATCTTCAGGGACAGGCAACAAACTAAATATTTCTGAGCCATCATTGCGTATAATCTTGAATACATAGCTATCATTATTCGGCCCTAACGCCCAGAACAAAATAGGCCATGTTTTCCTGATCCCTTGAACTTTCCGATATGCGTTTCGTTCAGTTGCGTTTTCTGGCTCGATAGCTTCTGCTTCCTTTACGCTGTAATACTGCATAAAGTGCAATAGTTTTTCTATCTCCTTCGACGCCTTTTTTACTTCACAGACAATATATTCTTTTTCCGACGTCCCTCTGTAGCATACTAAATCGAATTCCCATGTCTTCGACTGTGCCCCAAGGTGTGAAGCTGGCCAGCCGAACTCGTCACTCAACCGAGCAAGAGCACCGATGGTGATAATTGGCTCGATCCACAAAGTAATAGGACGGGGATTTTCCTTTTTCGAACCTTCCCAGAAAATCATTTCTTTTGCAGCGCTTCTTGGCGCTACAAAATCACCATCAGATTCAACAACCAAACCATCATCTAAAGCTCGCACAAACGTAAGCGGCAATTAAACCCCACTGGCCAAGTCAGTCAGGATTAGATCCTCTGGTGCCAGCTTCGTTGGCAGGAGCTGCCCCATATTGTTTGGATGTGTAGTTGGCAATTTTTCGAAGAGATATCGAAGGTAAGCGTATGGCTCAAGGTTGTTTGCCTTTGCGGTTTCTATCAGGCTGAACAACAAAGCGCTGGCTTTTGCCCCATCAGGAGTACCAGAAAAAAGCCAGTTCTTCCTTCCTACCACGAACGGGCGGATAGCGTTCTCTGCAACATTATTATCAATACCGGCATTGCCATCATCGATGTAATTTCCCAGACGAGACCATTGGTTCAAACAATAATTGACGGCTTTTCCCAAAA
>JAIPEF010000061.1 GCA_021737265.1 Desulfocapsa sp.
ATTTCACTATCATTACGACGTACTCTAGTACGCCGAAATAATAGCAAAATTCACACGCCTCGAATATGAAGCTTTTCACCCTAACTACCGGGCATAAATACTTAACCATCTGCAATTTGAGGTTTTTACGAGATTGTCAGTTTTAATGAATACTCCAACAACCCCACTTATGGGGGAACGTTTATCGATGACCTCCATTCAAGGGGGCTTAAGGAAATGGGATCAGATCATAGAAGTTGAGGGAAGAGTAATCAAACAAGGACTCTCGACTTTATCAGGCAGACTATGCGGGAGAAAAAAAGCGGAGAGGAATTAACCATCAGAATCAATTGCAAAGAGGATGCCACCGGTATTACAAAAGAAATTATACTCGTGGCCCCTTAACGTTACCAAGATATTAAGGCCACCTTAAGAAACAGCACACAGGATCTAATCGGCCCACTTTTCTTTAATCTGCTGGATGAGGTCAAGGGAATTAAAAAATGTGTCCACTACCTGAGGGTCAAGAAAATTTCCTGCCGATTCTCGCATAATCTGCAGACATTTCTCCTCCGGGTAAGCATCTTTATAGGGTCGCTTGCTGCCAATGGCATCATAAATATCCACAGCTGCCACAATACGCGCTTCAATGGGGATTTCCTCTCCTTTTAAACCTTCCGGATATCCTTTTCCATTCCATTGTTCATGGTGGGAGTAGGCTATCGTTCTGGCCACCTGCATCAGATGTGAATCTGAGAAAATCCCCTCCAGGGTCCCGTCATTCTCACCAGTCAACCCCGCCACATCGTCCCGGGTAAGAGGCTGGAGCAACTCTCTGCCGAGTAAGCAGTGCTCTTTCATTTTCTTCCACTCTTCGTCGGAAAGTTTTCCGGGCTTGAGAAGGATGCTGTCAGAAATACCTATTTTCCCAACATCATGAAGGGCACTACCAAGTGCCATATTATCAGTTTCCTGCAGATCAAATCCAAACCTATCCGCCAAGATCTTTGTGTAACAGCTCACCCGGATAACATGGCGGCCAGTCTCCTTGTCGCGATACTCCGAGGCCTTACCAAGACGCAAGACAATCTGCATCCTTGTGTCGCGCAAAAGCTGGTTGGTGTGCTCCAGAGCCTGAGTACGCTGTTGAACTTTTTCCTCAAGGTGTTCCCTGTAGCTTCTATTCTCCTCAATAAGTCTGGCTTTCTCAAGGGCGTGTTCCACTGCATAGCGCAGGCTGTTAAAATCACTGATGGGTTTAAGGAGATAGCTCCAGGCTCCCCGGTTCATAGCCTCTACCGCATCTCCAATATATCCTGTTCCGGAAATAACAATAATTGGCAGCTCAGGGAAATGTTTATGAACATGCTGTAACACCTCAAGCCCATCGACCTCAGGCATTCGCAAATCAACAAGAACCAGATCAGGCCGGAACTTTTCGATCATCTCAATGCCGATCCGTCCGTTCTCGGCCTCCAGTACCTGATACCCGCAATCCTCCAAATAAAAGCGGAAGGACTCCCGAATCAGGGTCTCGTCATCAATGGTTAGAATGGTTGATACTTCTGAATGCATGCCCAAATATCAGATGAAGGTTGAATATCAATAACGTCCTGCTCCAGTTATATACTCTGAAGGATGTCAGATAGAAAGTCAAGTTTTATAGCAAACAAATAATGGGACTCTTTTTTGGTACCCCCTGAGAGAGGACAGCATCATAAAAAAAATATCTTCTGTCATTACCCTGTTCAATGTTCCCTCAAGAATAGACACGCAAAAAAAACAACTTTCACACCACAAAATTTGACAAAGCTTTTTGTTCCTCACTATACTGAATTAAGGGCACCTGCATCTTTAGGCTTTCTTTTCCAGTATATGGTGTTTTCAACTATCTTATTCTGCTAAAGAAACAAAGAGTCATGATTGATAAAAACAAATCAGAGTTTTCCCGTTAACCTCAAGGGTACACCATGCAGAAAGAAATACTCGTAGCAGTTGATGGTTCCGTTTACTCGAACCAATCTCTTCACTATCTGGCCAACCTCTTCGGCTCCCAGACAGATATCCTTTTCCATCTCTGCACCTGGGTTACCACCACTGCCTCCATCATGCCCTCTGCAGCAGATCAAGACAACTCTCTCATCCCCAGTGGGGGGCCGTATAAAAAAGAAGCAATAGCTAATCGCTATCTGAAGAAAGCATCCGAAAAACTGGTCCGGGCAGGTCTTGATCCTGAATGTATCCACACATCCATCGAAGTCTCGGGCTATAATATTGCCGCCACCATCCAACAGACTTCAAAAAGAAAACTGGTGGACTCCATACTTGTTGGCAGACGAGGCCTGAACGGAATCAGTGAAATGCTTATGGGATCAGTATCTGCAAGCCTCTTTAAGAAGTGCCACACAACGCCCCTCTGGATCATTGATGGTGAGGTCGAATCAAAAAACTTCCTGGTCTCTGTGGACGGTTCACCAAACGCACTTCTGGCTACAGATCATATTGGCCATATTTTTAACGGAAGAGATGATATACAGATCTTCCTCTTTCACTGCTCAACACCATTTGGCAAAAAGGTGGTATGCAATCCGGAACTTTTTTACCATACATGGGAAAAGAAGTGGTGTGACAGTCACCTCTCCGGCACAAAATGCCTCTTCCATGGTCCAAGCCAACTCCTTCAGGAGGCCGGAATCCCTGAACAACACATCCACATTCTCCCTGAAAAATCAGATCTTGAAGAAGCGCATGGAATCATCCGTGAAGCCAGGAACCAGGAGTGCGGCACCATTGTCATGGGCCGCAGAGGAGCAGGCATTGCTAAAGGATTGTTTGGTGGCGTCTCAGACAGGGCAATTAAAAATTCTCAGAATCTGGCCCTTTGGGTTGTGGGATAACACTCTGGAAACGTGTCTTTTTCCCTTGCCGACACGCACCCTTTAACGGCAGCCAGCAACACACCCAATCATCTTTGAAATAACGGACTTTTCTTCTAATTGCTTGATTTAAACTGGACCATTCCATACAGCAAATTGTTGCCATTTTCGGGTGATATTAGACCCGACAAGTTAAGAGAAGTCATTCCCCATTGCCGTTCCACAAGGAAATATTATGAAGGCTATATTCCTTTCTACCTGTTCTCTTCTGCTTTTAACAGGAACCAGCGCTGCAGTTTCGGCCGCCGACAAGGTGGTGGTTATCCCTCGCGCAACAGGGAACTGTCCTCCTTGATGGCCGCTGTGTGGTTACCACAGACGGATTCTCTGCCCAGGTTGATCAGCCTGATAACGTTGCAGGCTACTACTTCAGCACCGCTCGGCAGACTGGCGAGAGTTCCCCGGAATACGATGATGCCAATGGAATGTGGGCATTAAAGGTTGCCGGGACAAGTGCCTCAACGGATTGACGGGCTGTAAGCTACCACCTTCTGTTCCCTATTCCGGAACAACACTGATAACGGCTGCCTGTTTCGGATCAAGATAGCTTCGGCCCAGTTTTTGTATATCCTTAACAGAGAAGGATTCAAATCCTGACAGTATGGTGGCGGGCCACTGCAACTGCTGGGGATATCTTGACGAGAGAGCCAGCACCGACTTCAACCAGTATCTGTTGCTGCGCACCACATCTTTCAATGAGGTAAGCATAGGGGCCTTGGCTGCCGCCAATTCTTTTTCACTTATGTTCCCCTGCCAGACCTCCTCTGCGATTTTCAGCACCTCTTTCTGTAGCAAATCTACCTGGCCGGGATCAACAATGAGCACGGCCTGCATTACTCCATAACCTTTATATATCCTGCTTGCCACATTATACACCTGAGGCGAATAACTGGCGCCCAGTTTTTCACGGATCACCCGTCTCATCTTGTCAGAAAAAATCTCTGCTAATACGTGGAGACCTCTGGTCCGCATGATGTCCCAGAAATCATCCGTTTTCCAGGCAACCACCAGCATCCCTTTATCGATGGAAGAAGGAACGGTTAAGGCCAGTTTCTCTCCCTTTGGAAAAGAGACGACAACTTCGCGCATCACCTCTTCTCTCCTTTCAGGCAATACCGAAAAGTATGTTTCTGCCAGGCGCAGCACCTCCTGTTCATCAAAATCCCCCACCAGGGAAATCTCAAGACTTCCCTGTCTTGCGGCTGGCAAAACCCATTGACGGATCTGCTCCACAGACAGTTGCGAAAACTGAGACCAGGGTGGGAGCCCGAAGAACGCATTTCCTCCAGCCAGAAAAGACTCACCATGAAGTTGCATGACTCCTCTGACATCGGCGTTCAAGCTCTCGTAGTGTTGCCCCAAACGGTCCATTGCCACCTGAAAGGCTTCATCATCCACTCCTGGGTCTGCTAACAGGCTGTGCAACACCTGAAAAAGCAGTTCCATATCCTTATTCAGTGCATTCCCTTGCCAACTAAAGGCTGCAGGATGGATTTGAAAATGCATTTTCACACTGGAACCTGCCAAAACCCTGTCAAGTGCGTCTTTGTTGAGCGTTGCAGTTCCCGATTGCATTACAACTGCTTCGCTAAGCATGGAGAGTCCGGGAACTGGTTCACTGGATTTGCCAAGTCCGAAATCAGCAGAAATCTGTACCTCATTCTCCTGAAAATCTGTTGCCTTCAGGTTCAAGACAACACCATTAGCAAACACAAAACGTTTCCCCTCTATCCCTGGGAGTTCCTTATGGCTGACAGGTTCCTTTTTATCTTTTAGCTGAAGATAGGGGAAGGGAGACAGAATTTCCTGGTGGTATGCTGCTAATTTCATTTTAGCAGCGCTATTGTACACTGATGCAATTAACGCAAGCGGGTCTTTCTCTGGAATAAGCGCATTGCCATCCAGCGTTACCTGACGGCGCTGGTGAGCCCAGATTTGCTGAAAACTTTTTTCAACATCCACAAGGTCCATCTTCTCCAGAACCGGCCCAAAGAGTTCCTGCTCCTGCTCGGGTGACTGCGTCACCCTGTTATTATTTATTGAACGAATGAGGGTAGCTGCCAGTTTTTTGGAATTTCGACTATTTGCGGTAAGAACAGAAGATTCCATATCTGCCAGTAACTCGCTTTTAACACGCTGCAACTCCTCTTCTGTAAAACCAAAATCCAGGGCCTGACGCAGACTATTTTCGAGAATGGTCAGACTCTCCTTCCATTTAAGTGGGTCGCATTCCGCACTGAGTCCACCGTAGGTGATACGGTCAAGGAAGGTCCCGTAATAGCTGCGTGCCGAGGTAAAGGGTGTATCACTCTTCCGAGCCAGATCGTCAAGCCTGTGCTGCAGTATCCTGCTTGCCACATAGGCTGTCAGCTGTTCCACCTGGAGAGCAAAAGAGTCATTTTGCGGAACTTTATCCCACAGGGTTTCAATACCTGTCTCCGTCGTACCCAGCTCATCGTCATAGTTGTAATAATAATCAGGCCCGGAATCCTTATCCACCAAACGGCCAAATCCTGGACAGGGCGGAATGGGCCCCGCACCAGTCAAACCTGAAAACTGTTTTTTCACCAGGGGTGCAACCTCTTTGGGTTCAAAATCTCCCACCATCACCAGCACCATGTTTTCGGGACGATACCAGGCATCATAAAAACGCTTCATCAGCCTATGATCCGCTTTATTTAATGTCGCAAGTGTTCCAATGGGCATCCGCTCCGGGATCATGGTTCCCTTCATGGAAAATTCCATCCCTTTCACATGGGCCCGATAGCTTGCTGAGTCTCTGCTGCGTTTTTCAGCCAGAATCACCCCACGTTCGCGATCAATCTCCTCTTCCAGGAGCAGCGCCCCCCGTGCATAGTCGGAAAAGACCAGCAACCCTTCTTCAATATCCTGATTGGTGCCCTTTGGTAAAATAATATCATAGACGGTTTCGTCATATGTTGTATGGGCATTAGTATCGCCGCCAAAGCTCATACCAATGGATTGGAAGTAATCAACGAGTTTTCCGGGAGGGAAATGGGTGGAGCCGTTAAAGAGCATGTGTTCCAGAAAGTGGGCAATACCACGCTCTTCATCGCTCTCATTCAGGGAACCCGCCTGAACAGCAAGAGACATGGCTACCCGGTCTTTGGGTTCCTGGTTTTTTTTCAGTACATAACGGAAACCGTTATCGAGCCGCCCAAAGAGAAGAGATGGATCCGGCTGCAGTTCACTTTTCTCATGGGGCCATTCAGGTGAAAAGCAATCAGCAAATGATGCTGGTGCAAGTAGAGCAACGCCTGCCAGCATAAAGAAAACAACAACTACATGAGCCACTCTATTTTTATACAGAACCATTAATCCTCCTGTTCCGTCTCTCACCTGTCACCTCACGTTGGAAATGATGGATGAAATATTTTGAATATGCTAAATTTATTTCTAACGCCGGTAAGAAAACCGGCACAAGTTTCTTCACGAAATTCTTTTTTTAAAAAAACAAGAAAAGAATTTCGTATACTCATACTCTAACCACGCAGAGCCCGACTCTTTTCAGTCCCCCCTTGAGGGGTGCTTTGTATAGTGCCCATATGGCTAAAAGTGCCTTGTGGTAGTTTATACCATTTGATTTGAAATATAATTATTATTTTCGTATCAAAAAACAAGTAGTTCAGGAGTAAGGCACCTAAGAAGACACTTTACCATAGAGGAGATTGAGAGCACTGAAAAAGACTCTCTTTATATTCTTTTCTTTGTGATCTCAATCTTCTCTAAGGTTTCTCTTATCCAGACAATATCCCATGCAAGGTAAAGACGAATACCAGCATACAGCCACAATTTACGATTTTCTTTTTTCACGGGCTCTTAGAGAAATCCGTTTGAATATTCGCGCCGTTCTCGCCCATTGCCACGCACAAAATGTCATCGACCTCTGCTGTGGGACCGGGGAACAGTTGCGGATGCTCGCCTGCGACGACATTCTTCTCACCGGAGTAGATCTCTCCCAGGCAATGCTGGCCAAAGCCAGACAGGCCAGTCCTGATGTCATTCACTATCTCGAAGCTGATGCCGGCAGACTGCCACTTCCGGACAGCGGACATGATGGAGTCATTATCAGTTTCGGGCTTCATGAAAAAACAGCCCCCCAACACGAGGCAATATTTTCTGAAGCCTGCAGGCTCCTAGCGCCTGACGGCAATATAATCATCGCTGATTACTGTACGCCTCCTGCAGAATTTGTTTCACTGCTGATAGGCAGGGGACTTATCCCTGTTATTGAAAGAACGGCAGGACTCAACCATTATCACAACTACAGAGACTGGATGGCAGGGGGTGGAATTGACGGGTTTCTTGAAAGAAATAATCCCGGCAAACTGAGCCTGATATCTCCCCATTTCAACGGCTGCATCAAGCTCTATGTTGTCTCCAAAGTCAAAAATGACCCCTTGTCGAACAGCCTGAAAAGGCAACTGCATGACAAAGAGCCTTCAACCCAAAAGGGAACGACGACATGAAACTCTCAGGACTTACCGCCTTGGTACCAGGAGCTTCCAGAGCAATCGGCAGGGCAATTGCAAACGAACTGGGCAAGCAAAATGTCACGCTGATCCTTCCCACCTTTGACTGGCCTGATTCCATCACAGAGATGGAAAAGGAATTTGAGGAAAATGGGTTTTCCTTTCTTTCTCTACCGGTTGATTTAAGAGTAGAAGAGGAAGTCAAAAACCTGGCCCGGACAATCAGAGAATTTTCCGGCAAGCTCCACATTCTCATCAACAATATTGAACGCGGTGGGATGCCGATAGTTCATGGAGCTTATGACCTCCCTCACAATCAGGGGCAGTGGGAGCTTGAGATTGCCACCACCCTGAAAGCGAAATGGCTTCTTTTCCATCACTGTCTTCCTCTTCTCCAGGAAGCTGCCAGTGGAGCAGTGGTCAACATATCTTCTGTATCAGGGATAGGTGGACGCAGTGGTGCCGCTGCCCCGTTTTTCAATGATGCCTACAGTGCTGCAAACCGTGCCATTTCCTCCTTTACCGAAACCTGGGCAAGGGAGGCTGCACCTACTATTCGGGTAAATGAACTGATGCTGGGACTCATTCGGCAACGGCATGGAGAAGGAACCAGGGGATGGGGAGAACTCAACCGACAGGAAAAGGAAGATATAGGTAAACAGTGTTTACTCAAGCGAACAGGCACTCCGGAAGAAGTCGCCGCAGCAACGCTCTTCCTTATTAAAGATGCCGACTTTATGACGGGAAGCGTACTGAAAATGGATGGGGGAATAACCCTGGGGAGCCAGAAAGTTCCTCCCATGCCAGAAGGAATATTATAAAAAAAGATCCCTTAGGGTGAAAAGTTGAAATTGTTGCTGGGAAGTCAGGTGAGCAAAAATGCTGAAAAGCTTCATCTGCCCCCGGACTTCAGTTTTTAGCATCCCCTGAGGGGTAGTAATGCAACGCTATCATATATCAAGGGCCCAGTCAGGTATGTGCTTTAGAATATAATCCTGGATCATTTCTTTCTTCTGATCTTTAGGAACATCCCCGACAGCCTCTTCCAGCTCTTCAAAATCAAACCAGCATATCTCACGATCATCGTGGTTGTATACAGTAAGGATTCGTCTGTCCTGATGATGGATATTCTCTTCCTCCTGAATTGCAGCAACGAGTTTTACCGCCTCTTTAAAAGGGAGAAACCTTACCTCTTCACTCATTTCCAACTCCTTTAGAACAAGAAAAGGGTGACCGAGAATAAATTCCCGTCACCCTTAAACACTTCACCCGCAACCGTTTCAAACAACAATCAGGCAGGTTTAATAACCGCCCCTGAACGAATACAACGGGTGCAGACACGAGCCCTGACAGCACTTCCATTCTCAGCAACCATCCGAACCCTTTTCAAGTTCGGCAGCCAGCGCCGACGGGTTTTATTATGGGCATGGGAAACATTATTTCCAGTGGCAGGTCCTTTACCACAAATTTGACATATTTTAGCCATGACATTCTCCTTATATTGTCTGATGACCCGAAATATCCAGCAACTTTCGGATATCATATCAAAAAGTCCTTCCATTTATATCCAACAAACGACAAACTGTTTTTTATAACTGTTTTCCAGAAGAATGGCAAGGATTTTTATAAAAGATGTGCAATAGCAGTAAACAGAAAGAAAATTCGTTTTTTTTACGTAAAATCATCATTGACAGCTACAAATTTTGACACTAGTTTTGGATACTTAAATTTTCTACATTTTTGACTTGTATCAATGCGCCCATTGATTTGAAGCTCTATTACTGGAGGAAGCTGACAAACACCTTGCTTTTCCAACAAACATTTGATAAGAAAAACCATCTAATAATCAATACTACTTATTATGCAAAATAAAAAAAATCCTATCTACAGCTTTTTTTCCTCGGTTAAGCTCGCGCTTTTCACCCTTTTCCTCCTTGCCATTACCTCTATCATCGGGACGGTCATTCCACAAAAGGAAAGCTTTAGCTATTATGTACAGAACTACAGTGAATCTGCAGCAAAAGTTTTCCACGTTCTTTCCATTCCCGATATGTACAGTTCGTGGTGGTTTTTAGGGCTTCTCACCCTTCTTGTTGTAAACCTGATTGTCTGCTCCTTTAACCGCTTCCCCGGGGTATGGAAACAGATCAAAGCTGACAACCTGGAGACCCCTCTCACCCGCCTTTCAAAAATGCGTTTAAAAGACAAATGGGTTGCAAACACATCCGAAGAAACGCTTGCCACTGAACTGACACAATCTCTGGCCGGAAAAGGCTGGAAAACAGAACAGCGTCAACGGGATGATTCACTGCTCCTCTTTGCGCAGAAAGGGGCCATAAGCAGAACTGGTGTTTACATTGTTCATGCCTCGATTATAGTTATATTTATAGGTGCCCTCATCGGTGAACTGTATGGCTTCAAGGGATCAGTCATGCTTCCGGAAACAAAAACCACTGATACAATCTATGCCTATGACACCCAGGAACCCATTCCACTTGGCTTTGAAGTACGCTGTGACCGTTTTGACCTCGAAATGTATGCCACCGGAATGCCCAAGGCCTACCGTTCACACCTCACCATCCTCGAAAACGGCAAGGTAACTTTTGAAAAAAATATCTTGGTCAACGATCCGCTGACCTATAAAGGGCTCACATTTTACCAATCAAGCTATAAGGGATATCAAGATTTTCTCCTCAAGATTACTGATCAGGAAAGTGGGGAAGAAGAAACTGTTATAATTCCCTTTCAGCGACGCACCAATCTCGCCACCCACAAGGCGTCTATCGGCATCATTAATGCCGAGACAAGGGGTCAATCCGTTACCAGGATAAAGGTCTGGTTTGACGATGAACAGGGGCCGGCATCAACTTTCTGGTTAAAGGCTGGAGACCAGGCCACTGTTGAAAGAACTGATAAAAAATTTATCATTGCAGGCAAACAGATGTATGCAACAGGACTTCAGGTTGCAAAAGACCCAGGAGTCTGGGTGGTGTATCTTGGCTGCGGCATGATGATCCTTGGGCTCTTTGTAGCCTTCTTTATGTCTCATAAGCGAATCTGGTTACTGCTGACAAAAGAGGATGATAAGACCTCCGTCATGATGAGCGGAAGTGCGAACAAGAATAAAGCTGGTTTTGAAAAGATGTTTTTCAGCCTGACCACAGAGCTGAAAACGGACAGTGACAATTAATACTTTGCCTTAAAGGTACTAACTACTATGGATAGCTCACAACTCTTAGGAATCACAACATTTACATACCTTTTTTCAACCATTTTATATGCCATAATTTTCATATTTAAGGCTAAGAAACTTGGGCCGGCTGCAACGGTTTTCACCATCGTCGCTTTCCTGGTTCAGACTGCCGGCATTATCCTGCGGTGGCAGGAATCCTATGCTATGGGGTATGACCATGCGCCGCTGACCAACATGTATGAATCTGTGGTCTTCTTTGCCTGGACCATCGTTGGTATCTACCTGCTCATCGAATGGAAATTTAAGACCAGGGTCATTGGGGCCTTTGCCGTGCCCTTTGCCTTTCTTGCCATGGCCTACGGCTCTTTTGCCTCGGGTATCAATAAGGAAATCAGCCCCCTGATTCCTGCCCTCCAGTCCAACTGGCTCATTGCCCATGTTGTCACCTGTTTTATTGGCTATGCAGCCTTTGCTGTTGCTGCAGGCCTGGGTATCATGTACCTGATCAAAAATATGAGCGATTCCAGGCAGACCACAAATGACGAGAGCCTGCTCGGCACTCTGCCCGCCTTAAAAGTTATTGATGACATCACCCATAAGACCATGGTCTTTGGCTTCCTCTGGCTCTCAGTGGGCATCATCACCGGTGCCATCTGGGCCAACTCTGCCTGGGGAACATACTGGAGCTGGGATCCCAAGGAGACATGGTCACTGATCACCTGGTTTGTCTATGCCATAACACTGCATGCCCGGTACACCCGTGGTTGGGGTGGGGTCCGTATTGCCTGGCTTGCAATATTTGGTTTTATCTCTGTTATCTTTACTTATTACGGTGTGAATTTCCTTCTTTCAGGGCTCCACAGTTATGGTTCCGGTTGATAGTGACCATTTCTTGACAAGATGTCTTAAAAGAGGTATACGCTAGTATGCTAGTATGCAAAAGAATCAGTATTCAGTTATAGCTGAATGCATACATAATTAATAGAGGAGGAGAAAGAAAATGAAAAAAGTTACATGTTATGCAGTAGTAGCCGTATTGGCCCTGGGACTCTGTTTCGCTGGAGCATCTATTGCTTCAGACAAAGGTCCTGCTGACATCACTCTGGAATCCACCATTGATAAAGCCAAAAAGGCCAAAATAGCACAATTTCCACATGCCAAACATCAGGAGACCTTGAAATGTGCTGAATGCCATCACAGTAAAGGCGCTGACGGCAAACAGGTCGCCTATGTTGAGGACCAGAAAATTGAGAAATGTGAGTCCTGCCACAACAAGGCTGCCGGCATGCCTAAAGAAGTAGCTACTTTCAAGGACGCTGCCCATGCAAACTGTAAAGAGTGCCATAAAGCCAAAGACAAAGCTCTGGCTAAATGCACCGTTTGTCATCCCAAGAAATAATACTTTTACAAGGATGATCTACTGCATATAAGCTAAAGCAGACAGAACAAAAAAAGGCCCGTCTTTATATGATAAAGACGGGCCTTTTTTTTATTCTTAAGTACGTTATAAAAAACAGGAAGGCATCATTCCTAAGCTGCCTAACTTTTTCCTAATTGTTATGCATCCTGGAGATATCTCCCACTCTCAGAAAAAGAGTCGCAATTGCAGTGAGAAGATTGAGACGATTCCTTCGGATTGCCTCGTCCTCATCCATCACCATCACACCGTCAAAAAACTCATCCACAGGTGACTTGAGGTTCAGCATTGCTGAAAGTGCCCCATCATAATCGCGGTCAGCAAGCAGGGGCTGAACATCCCCCGTTACCTGGCGGTAAACAGCGGCCAGCTCTTTTTCCGCTTTTTCAGTGAGCAGAGTTTCATCCACATCTGTTGCACTGTTCTCCTTAATAATATTACGGATACGTTTAAAAGAGGCAGCAAGGACAGAGAAGGCATCTTCGTTACGAATTGCCACCAGTGCCTGGATTTTCCTTATTGTATCATTGACGTCATCAAAGCCCACTGAAGTCACGGCATCAACGGCTTGACCATCCACCCCCGCAGCAAGTTGATCATTGACAAAGCGGCCACGAATAAAGCCAACTACCTGCTCCACTGTCTCACTGCTGCCATTGACCTTCTCGCCATACAAAGAAAGGGCCTTGTGCACCACATCGTGCAGAGAGAGCCTCCACTCAAAGCGCTCAACAATATGGAGTATGGCAAGGGCGATCCTCCGCAACCCAAAGGGATCTGCAGTCCCGGTTGGAAGCTGTCCAATTCCAAAACAGCCACTCAAGGTATCCAGACGATCGGCAAGCCCGACTACTGCACCCAAAGCAGAGGACGGCAATTCGTCCCCAGCCCTTTTGGGCAGATAATGTTCCTCAATGGCAAGGGCGACAGCCTCAGATTCTCCGTCATGCAGGGCATAGGCACGTCCCATATTTCCCTGAAGAGAGGGGAACTCGCCAACCATATCAGTGAGCAGATCTGTTTTGCATAGGTGTGCTGCCCTGCAGGCTTCATCCACAGAATCGGGGACAAAATGCTCAGCCAAAAGGCCGGCAAGTTTAACAACACGTTCAGTCTTCTCAAGCATGGTACCGAGTTTTGCCTGAAAGATAATACCGGTCAGATCA
This sequence comes from Desulfocapsa sp., assembly GCA_021737265.1. Taxonomy (GTDB): domain Bacteria; phylum Desulfobacterota; class Desulfobulbia; order Desulfobulbales; family Desulfocapsaceae; genus Desulfocapsa. The sequence continues at coordinate 13,185 of JAIPEF010000061.1, forward strand.
GCTCGACGATTTTCAAGGCTCTTTCCCTTATCGCTGGCAAAGAAGAAGAAGGCATCTTCAAGGCGGGCCCGCAAGACGCGCTCATGTCCGGTACGGGTCAGCGCAACATCTTTGACCTCTGTATTATTCACTGCCACAAAATTGGGGAGCAGTTTTTTATCACTGTCTACAACGGGAAAGTATTTCTGGTGCTCACGCATGGATGTAATAAGGGCCTCATCAGGCAGCTGGAGGAACCTTTCATCAAAACTGCCGCAGACGCCATAGGGTTTCTCCACCAGATTGCAGACAGTATCCACAAGGGCCTCATCAACTGCAACCTGCGCATTTTCAGTATTCAGCGTTTCGGCAACAGCCCTCTCGATCTCAAAAAGCACTTCCTTGCGTCTTTCTTCGGGATCCACCTGGACAAACACTTTCCCAAGGGATTTTTGATAACCAGCAATACCTTGAACAACGACCTCCTCATTGGCCATAAATCGGTGCCCCCAACTTCTGTTAGATGCTCGCATCCCTTCATGGACAAAAGGGATGATATTGCCATTGTGAAGAGCCACAAGCCACTGAATAGGACGGGCGAATGCGGATGTGTTTGCGCCCCAGCGCATCGATTTGGCAAAGGAGAAGCCTTCCATCAGGTCCTGCAGGAGTCCGGGCAGTAATTCGTCTGTCGCAGCCCCTTTGCTTTCCTGAACAAGCATCAGATATTCACCCTTATCTGTCTCCACCACCTGCAGGTCAGACACGTCTGCCCCTTTGGAGCGGGCAAATCCAATGGCAGCCTTGGTTGGGTTTCCATCAGCATCAAATCCGGCCTGTGTGGATGGCCCCATGACTTCTTCACGTGAATCCGGCTGCCTGTCCGCAATCCCTTCCACAAGAAGGGCAAGTCTCCGTGGTGTTCCCAGAGTAGCAACAGTGCCGTGATCAAGATTCAGTTCTTTTGCCCGGTCGGTAAAATTCTTCTTCAGTTGGGCAAGGGCCGGTTTCTGAAAACCAGCCGGGAGCTCTTCGGTTCCTATTTCAAAAAGTAGTTCAGACATGGTGGATACGTAGTTAGGTGGTTAGCGGTTTAGGCTGAAGGGAAATAGAGCTACATCCTATTTTCGATTTATACGTTTTGTTATGTGAGAGACTCCATTGCAGCAAAAGTGGAATAGCCCTGTGCGAGATTTTCAACTTTCAGTGAAAACCATTTAATGGCATCTTCATCTTTCAGGCTTTTAGCAATTCGACGGGTCAAGGACTCCACTGACATGGAATTTTCTCCCTGAGCAGGGGTCTCTGACTGTTCATCATCAATGGCCTCTTCGATCAGGGTAATAAGGTCTTCAATCCAAATAAAATTCCTGAATTTTACCGCTGCCACGGCCCTCCCCCAATGCCCCAGCGAACGTGGCAAACCCTGCCCCTTCTGTTCTGCAAGGGGAAGAGAGACAGGTACCACCACACGGAACTCCAGATCATTCTCAACTTCAAGCGATCCATGCATGCAGCATTCATAAGGACTCGCCTTTAAGGTCTCAGGAACTTCCTTACCAGTGAGGAAATAGGTAAATGCCATCTCTATATGAGCAGCCTCGGCTTCGAGTTTTTCCTTCATCTCCTCCAGGATATAGTGAAATTTCCCAATATCAATGGCCCCATGGAAACGATTCAGAATCTCTACAAAGCGACTCATATGTGTCCCCTTGAAATGATGGGGAAGATTCACATACATATTGACCGAGGCGATGGTGTGCTGTTTGGAGCGGGCCTTATCAAGAACCGTGACAGGATAGGAAATAGTCTTCACTCCCACCTTCTTGATATTGATCCGGCGGTGATCCTCCTGGTTCTGGATATCTTTCATAGCAGTAGGGAAAGGAAGAAAAAGGCAGAAGACTGTTCTTAGCCCAGATGTTTACGAACGGCCTCTTTTAATTCATTAATATCCGAGGACTTCACCACATATTCATCCGATGCCCAGGCACCGAGGTCCTGCTTATATTCATTATAGGCAGAGCTCAAGATAACCGGTAACTCAGGGTTATTCATCTTCATCTGACGCAGGGTTTCGATTCCGTTCATACCTGGCATCTGAATATCAAGAATGACCAGGTCAGGCGACTCAGCTTTAAACTTTTCCAGTCCCTCCTCGCCGGTGTAGGCTGAAATCACTTCATAGCCTTCATCTTCCAACTCCTCACGATAGAGCATCTGGATACCTTCTTCGTCATCAACAAGTAAGATTTTTTTCATGGAATCCTCTATGATATACGTTCCAGTGACTCACGCAGATACGATGCAGCTTTTTCGGGCGACATGGGATTTATATAAAAACCGGACCCCCATTCAAAACCTGCAATGGACGTGAGCTTTGGTACAATCTCAAAATGAAAGTGAAAATGTTCCATATACCGCGAGCGCAGTGGCTGGGTATGCAGAACAAAGTTATAAGGAACATTGGGGATACAGGCATCCAGTCGGCAGAGACTTTCAGAAAATATTTCAGCAAGAGCCCTCAACTGCTCTTCAGTTTGCTCATGATAGGCAGAGGAATGATTGAGGGGAAGTACCCACATCTCAAAGGGCGTTCTCGGGGCAAAGGGAGTTATGGTGATATAGTGTTTATTTTTACAGACTACCCTGACATCCTGCTTCAGTTCCTGGTGGATGATATCGCAGTAAACGCAGCGCTCCTTATACTTATAGTAGGTTAGAGCACCTGCAAGTTCAGACTCTATCTTTCGCGGCAAGACCGGCAAAGCCACCAACTGAGAATGGGAATGCTCAAGAGATGCACCTGCAGCCTTACCGAAATTCTTAAAAACAAGGACATAACGAAACCTGTTATCATGTTCAAGGTCCCTGATACGATGCTGGAAGGCCTTGAACACCAGAAGCATATGGTCGGTGGGCAACTCGGAAAAGGCATCCTCGTGACGGGGACTCTCCACAATAACTTCGTGGGCCCCAATCCCATTCATCTTGTCATATAGGCCCTCTCCTTCACGGTTCAAATCACCCTCGATCACCAGAGCCGGATACTTATTGGGAACGACTCGAACCAACCACCCGGGAGAATCCGGATTGTAACTCTCTCTTCCATAGACAAGGACTTCGTGGGGAGTCGTATTCTCATTACCGGGACAGAGGGGGCAAAAACCACCAATGGTTGGTGTTTCTGCAATAACAAAGTCAGTGGGACGCTTCCCCCGCTCACTGGCAATAATAATCCATCGCCCAAGAACAGGGTCTTTTCTGAGTTCCGGCATTTACACTATTTCCCCTGAGCCTTTTCCCTGGATTCCTGTGCCGTTTTACACTCAATACAGAGAGTGGTAACCGGTCGCGCCTCCAGCCGTTTCATACCGATGATCTCTCCACAACTCTCACACTCGCCAAAGTTACCATCCTCTATTCTTTGCAGGGCCTCTTCGATCTTAGAGAGAAGCTTTCGCTCCCTCTGTCGAATGCGAAGTTCAAAATTACGGCCGGACTCCGCACTGGCACGATCATTGGGATCGGGTATATTCCCTCCCTGCTCGTTCAACTCATTCAATGTCCTTTCCGCTTCTTTAAGGATATCCGCCCGTTTTTCCTCAAGCTGCTTTTTAAAGGTGTCCTGTACTTTCTTTTCCATAATAAATAACCTCTTATTTTACACCCAATGGCATCGCAAAAAGAGCTCTACATCCGCTCCCTTGATAGGTCCCAAAGTTCATGGGGAACCCAGTAAGTTTTTTTTGCTTATCCATCGTTATTCTTAAGTTTCTTTCGAGATTGTTACACTTGCAACAAGTTTGATAAAAAAAGACATTAATACCTTAAAAAATTGTTTCTTCTTCCCCCCAGAAGGGCACTGAAAAGGATTACAGAAAATATTTTTTTAAAGGCACTTCTCCCGGCTCACGTACCATTTACCCGGCTATTCAGGTCGAATAAATGTCCCGCTCTTTCCACCTGTTTTTTTCTGTAAACAAATATCACCAATGACCATGGCTTTATCAACTGCCTTACACATATCATAAATGGTTAAGGCTGTCACAGAAACAGCGGTCAAAGCCTCCATCTCCACTCCGGTCTTGCCGGTAATGCCAACAGTGGCCTCAATTTTTATCTGCTTTTTATGATCAAGATACTTGAAGTCAATAGTGATTTTTGTAACAGCAAGAGGATGACAGAGAGGAATAAGGCTGTCCACTTTTTTAGCAGCCATTATACCGGCAACCCGTGCCACTCCGAGTACATCACCTTTGGCCATGGAACCACTTTTTACCAGTTCATAGGCCTCTTGGGAAAGGGTTATGGTCCCACTTGCCGTGGCTACACGCTCGGTCTCGTCCTTTTTGCTGACATCTACCATTATGGCATTACCGTCAGCATCAAAATGAGTAAATTCCGCCTGTTCTAAAATTTTTGTCATACCCGACCCCCTTTAAAGGGAAACTGACGCCATCACGTGTCCTTCTCTTTTTTCCCCATAACCTCATGAAAAAGCTTAGAAAAAAAACCTTCATTTTCTTCATGCTGGCCATGTTTCTGGCACAATTCGTCAAAATTTTCCAGGACCTTTTTCTGTTCCGCACAGAGATTGGTGGGGGTCTTCACCTGAAGTTGGACGATCATATCGCCACGACTTCCAGTACGCAGGCTGGGAACCCCTTCCTTACGCAGCGTAAAGCGCTCTCCTGACTGGCTGCCCGCCGGAATATTCAGCTTCTTCTTTCCGTGAATGGTTGGGACGTCAACCTTACTGCCGAGGGCTGCCTGAACCATGGAAATCGGGAAATTACAGTATATAGTCTGGTTATCACGCTTAAAAAACTCATGCTCCTGTACATGGATCACCACATACAGATCTCCGGAGGGACCGCCTCGACGTCCTCCCTCCCCTTCACCTCGGAGACGCATTTGAGCCCCGGTATCCACACCGGCTGGAATCTTGAGAGAGACTTTTTTATTCTTATCAACCAGGCCACTCCCCCCACAGTCATTACAGGGCTCTGTGACTACCTCCCCCTCACCATGACACTGAGGACAGGTTGAAGAAACCTGGAAAAACCCCTGAGAACGAAGCACCTGGCCGCGGCCATTACAACTGCGGCATGTCTCGCGCTTGTGACCGGGACGGCATCCACTGCCTTCGCAGGTCCAGCAGGTATCGCGTCGACCTATATCAACTTCCTTGGAAATACCGTGCACGGCCTCCATGAAGGTTATTTCTATATCATAGCGAAGATCATTTCCCGGCTGTGGCCCGTTTCGACGGGTTCGCCGACCACCTCCACCAAAAAGATCGCCGAACAGATCACCAAGCCCGGAGAACATATCCTCAAAGTTACCCGGTCCTTGATACCCGCTGTTTTTCAGGCCTTCATGGCCATAGGTATCATAGAGCTGGCGTTTCTGAGCGTCGCTCAGCACTTCGTAGGCCTCAGTGCATTCTTTAAAGCGTTCTTCAGCTTCCTTGTCATCCGGATTCCGATCCGGATGATATTTCATGGCAAGCTTACGGTAAGCCTTTTTGATAGTGCCGCCATCTGCAGATTTGCTGACAGAGAGCACTTCATAATAACATTTCTGCATTGTTTAGTGTCTTCTGCTACGCCTCTATCTTTACTTCGCCCGTGTTCTCTGCTTCCAGGACATCTGTTTTCTGATCAACAGCATCCGGCAGAGTTACGATATTTTCAAAGGTCACCTTACCCGCAGCCACTTCCCGAAGGGTCATAACCACTTCCTGGTTTTTTCCTTCCACCAGATACGGTTCACCATGCCGGTGTTGCTTGATCCGTTCCACCGTCAGATGGACAAGATCAAAACGTTTACTTTCTCCAATGGTCTCCAAACAATCTTCAACGGTAATTCTCGCCATTCATAATCCTCTATTAAAAATATAAGTAACTATTCAGCAGCACCCCATCTGCTTCGTCATCGGCCTGCTCATGTACGAACTAGTACACTTCGCAGACCTCTTTCTCGCATATGGGGCACTGATGAACAGTTACAGTGCATTGGTTTTTACACATTTCCGGTATT
>JAIPEF010000062.1 GCA_021737265.1 Desulfocapsa sp.
ATTTATGCCCGGTAGTTAGGGTGAAAAGCTCCATATGCGAGGCGCGTATTTTTTATTTAATTTCGGCGTACTAAGGTACGTCGAAATTAAATAAAAAATGCAGCAACGAAGCAGATGGAGAGTTTTTACGACGCCATCAGTTGTGACTTGTAGAGAAAACGCCCATAAACGAAATAACTATATCCTACCCATTGAAAAAAAAAAATCGGGAGAAACCCTTTTTTTCTGTAGGTCGAAGCCGGCAACCGGTGTGGGCAAATTCCCTACATGAGCTGCGGAGAGGAGTATTCGGTTTGATTTCTGAAGACAGGCCGGAAAACCAGACTATCAGGTCGTCCTGGATAGGGGTGCAGGGGCAGGCTCAAAACATGGTTGTTGAGTCTCCGGCCAAACAACCCTCTACGATGTGTGGATATTCTGACTATTCGTCCAGAGAACCGCCCGCCGGATCAGCTCGGCAGCATTTTTGAGGCCAAGTTTCTGTTTGATGCGATCACGATAGGTACCAATGGTTTTAATACCAAGCGTCATCCGCTCTGCAATTTCTCTGGTTGACAGACCGGCACCAATGTGGCGGAAAACCTCGAGTTCCCTCTCGGTGAGGCTTTCCTCGGTACCAGTGTTCTGTTTATCTGAATCTCCCTGCAGCTTGTTGAGCAGGAGGGAAACCATGCTGTTGCTGACATGAATTTTTCCCTCACGCATGTTACGAAGTGCGGCAATAACCGACTCCGAGGCTTCCTTCTTCATGACATAGCCGCGGGCCCCAGCTCGAAGAGCCCGTTCAGCCCAGACAGATTCATCGTGCATGGAGAGTACAAGCATCGGGAAATCTTTCCTGGCAGCACTTAGCTCTTCGACAAGATCCAGACCATTATCGTCGGCAAGTGCCACGTCAATAATAGCCATATCCGGTACTTTTTCTGCAAATGCCTTCCGTGCCTCCCGGATATCTTCCGCCACTGCACAGACGGTAAAATCGTCTTCCTGATCAATAAGCTCTTTCATGCCCATACGGAAAATAGGGTGATCGTCTACAATAAGAATCTTTGATTTCATGGGGAAATTTCTCCGGAAAGGCTCACCGTGGTACCGCCAATCTCATTGGGTTGAATTTCAAGGGTGGCACCGATTGCCTTTGCCCGATAGCGCATGGTATGTAATCCCAAACCTTTTCTTGTTTTTTGTTCTGTCATGCCCTGACCATCGTCAACTATGGCAGCAGAGAGAAAGTTGCCATTTCGCTGGATTGTTATCTGTATCATATTCGGCTTGCCATGTTTTGCAGCATTAAAAATGGCTTCCCGAACAATGTAATATATGTGAGGAGCAATGTCGCTGCCAAGGGGTTCAACACGACCGTCAAAAGAAAGGCGGCATGCCAGTGAATACCGTTCCTTGATCTCAGCGACCAATTCTTCTATGGCAGCTTCAAGGCCATGTTCTATAATATGCACAGGGTACAGGCCGCGAGAGAGGCGGTGTGTTTTTTCAATGGCATCTCGTATCAGATTGCGAATGGAAGATAACTGTTGAGCCAGCTCTGGAGACTGTTTTTCCATTTTCTGCTGCAGTACTTTACTCAGCACCTCGACACCGCTCAGGTGTGATCCCAGATCATCATGAAGATCACGGCCAATTCTGCTGCGCTCGTTTTCGCTTATGGCAATTACCTGTCTTTCCAGCTTGGCCATTTCCTTTTCAGAGCATGTCTTCTGAACGTGAAGCCACATGCCCTCCAGAAGCATGGTCATCTGCCGTATATCAGAATTGTCATATTCCCGGGTGCTGTTGCACACTCCGGCTACCAGAACAACACTGTTACTGTCATTTACCGGAATATCTATGCGGCGCTGTACTTCCTCCTTGTAAGGATAAGAAGGGTATTTGCGTACGTCTTCAAACGCATTAAAAATAAATGGTTTTTTCTGCAACACACAACTGCCGGCAAGACCACTGTCAACAAGAAGGTGCGGCGCACCCTCCTGACCCCTATTCAGTCCCGTCGTACGATTTCTCACGTTTATTTGAGAACATAAGGAACAGTGACTCCGAGCCTGATTGACAAGAGCGATATACCCTCTCTCACTATCGGTAATCTGAATAATACGGTTGAGGACAAAATAATACTTGTCAATAATAGTCCACTCTTCCATCGTACCAAGCTGGAGCAGAGTGTCGAGTCGCAGTTCATCCCGGCGCAAAAGATGTTCCTTTTGTGTGATATCATCCACCATGGCATTGGCAAGTTCGCCCAGATCCTCAAATTCGGCAAAGCTTGAATCTGCACTCCTGATCTTTAGCTGAGTGTGTGCTGCTTTTCTGAAAAAATCAGTAAACAAGTTGATTCCGCGTTTAATCTTGATGGAGTGATAAAGAGCGATACTCAGGAGAAAGAGAACAGCAACTGCCAGAAACACGAGGGATATTGCAACATTTTTGAATGTCCTCGCGGTATAGGCCTCTTTTTCATCATGGATAGCTTTTTCCATGGCAGCCATGGAGATGTCAGCAACCAGAATCCAGTCCCAGTCGGAATAGGGCTTGACAGAGAAGAGTCGCTGTTGTTTTCTCCCGGAAAAGCCATCAACAGTACTATAAATAAGGGAACCGCCGGAATCACTATACAAACCGGTGTGCAACATTTTTTTACCATATTCCTCTCCCTGGTAGCTCACCAGACTGGTGATTGATCTGCCAACAAGTACACTGACAGGATGACTGAGAATTGTTCCATCAGCACGAAAGCAGAGGATATGACCATTCTCACTGAAATGTCTACTCTGCAATCCGCTCAGTATTTCTTCCTGGAGCCTGGTTTTCATAATCTCTTGGGAGGTCCCTGCGCCAATGTACCAGTCAAACGGTTTGAAGTATTTAACAAAGCTCATGCCGGGAAAATGCTGTCCCGTCATGTCGTCGTGAATATCTTGATAGCGATAGATTCCGGCCCCTTTTTCCTGGAGAATATGTCTCAGCTCCTGATAGATTGTCCCATAAGTTTTCTCCTCGACCTGCTCGGGATCCTGGCCTTCAAGAAGGGGGTCATCTGCAAACAGATCTATGGTATTTTCTTTGAGTCTTCCGGTAAAATAGTAACCACGACCATTGTTCCAACGAATAGGGCGCAGTATCTCAACGACCATGGAACGCAGTTCGGCAATACTCATATTATCTTTGTGCCTCTGGTAAATATGCGAGGCAATGGTGTAGGCGGACTGCACCTTGACGCGTAATTCATCTTCGACATGGAGCATAGCCAAGGCGCGCTGATTGTCAATAGATTCCAGAACATTAACAAGTTCTTCCTGCACTCTCTTCCGGTACAACTCCTGATAGTTCTCTTCAATATTGGAGATATGTTGCCGGTAGGTCTTGTATTCGTTTATTGTCCAGAAGATGGCTATAAAGAAGGCAAGAGCCAGGAGAACAAGTAATGACGCGCGAAAGGGGGCTGAAGAGAGGGATGGCCTGTGTGGAAAAAACAATTCTTTCGCTGGAGAAAAAAATGACGCCCTTGGAAAGTTCATTTGTTTTCCAGCTTCTGAATGCTCGGGTAAATAGTAGTGAGTTGAATGGTATCCATACCCTGATGCTCGTTTTCTCCAAACTGGAGGACAACCCCTCCCAGATCAAAGCGACCGACTTGCTGCATGGTTTGAATGAATTTTTCCCGGGTCAGATCGCCGGGTACTGCCTCTGCAATCGAGGCAAAGAGTTTTCCTGCGATATAGCCTTCCAGACTGATAAACCCTAAAGAAAAGTTACGCTGATACTTTCCCATAGCCAGCTTATAGTTTTGGACCAGTGGAATCTGGTCATCCCAGGGGAAAGGAACAACCTGGGAGACAATTACATTCTCACCGTAGTGACCCAGGGCATCTTTCAGGCTTTCGGTGCCAACAAAAGAGATGCTGCAGTAGATTTCGGTCCCCTGTTTTTTTGCTTTACTGAGTTTGATGAATTCGGCACAGGCAGCATAGGTGCCAACCAGAACAACAGCTTCTGGTGCTGCCTTGTAAATTTCCTCCAGACCACCCATAACAGCAACGGTATTCCTTTCGTAACTGCCAGAAGAGACAAGCCTCAGATCCCTCTTTTCCAGAGCTCGTTTAATACCCTCAAGTCCGGCAGAACCATAACTGTCGTTCTGGTAAAAACAGGCAATTCGCTTCAGGTGCAATGTCTCGGTAAGATAGGACGCCAGGGACTCCATCTCCTGATAGTAACTGGCGCGAATGTTGATGACATAGGGATTGAAGGGCGTCCTGAGAAGTTCTGCTCCTGTGAAGGGTGCAAAGAAAGGGATCTTGTGTTTTTTAATGATGGGGAGAACCGCTTTTGAAGTGGGGGTGCCAACTTCTCCGATGAGCAGAAAGACCTGATCATCCCGAATCAGCTCCAGAGTGTTCTTGATTGCCCGGTCAGGCTCGTAGCCGTCATCTTTGCTGCGCAAATGGACAGTTTGGCCTTTGATGCCACCCGCATCGTTTATTTCAGCAATGGCGGCCTGCAAACCGGCACGCATTTCCAGGCCAAGATCTTTGGACGGACCACTGAGGACACATGACTGGCCAAGGAGCAGAAAACTGGGCTTCTCAAGACCAGCACCATATGAGTTGCTGCAAAGAAGGAGCAGCAAGAAGGGAATGGCATACCGGAGGGGGGGCCAGGCCAGAAGCCTCCCGGCTGTTCTGGTCTTTTCTCTATTTTTGACTTGTGCCATTCCGTATTGATTCGGTATGCGAAAGAATCTTAATGGTCTGTGAAAAGAGCCGACTATTCTTTTTTCTCCACAGCGTTTCTTATGAACTACTATATAGTCATATGAGTAAAGAAATCCATGGAAAACTCAGCAACTGCCCTGCGGCCTCTTTCATGGATTCCGAGGAAGATGCTTCCAGGGGGGGGAGGGTCAGCCGGCAAACCACATCATCCTCGTGGAGCTCCACTCTTGCGGGAAAGAGTGGGAACCCTCATTCTTTCCCGCAATGTTTTTTTGCTTAGCTGATATTAAGAAAACTACTCCTCAAGACCAAGCCCTTTCCGTTTCATTTTTATCCGCTCGTCAATGAGCTCAGCGGCTTTGAACGGATCAGGCTCTATACAAAAGCAGGCGCCGACCAGATCATCAAGTCCACCAAGTGCCAGATTAGTAATAATGGGAGATCCTGTAATATTAGGGGGATGGCCAAGATGGGTATAGATACCGGAAGCAACAACATAAGTGCCTATGGTTGCGGCTTTTTCAGAATACCACTCCGGTGATGAAGCGGCCAGCGGCAGGTCAGAGATGGCAACCCCTATTTCATTGGCCAGTAATGCCGCCAGTTGCAGGATTCTGGCATTATCAACACAGCTACCCATGTGAATGACCGGCGGGATGCCAAGGGCACCGCAGATCTCTTTGAGCCCCGGCCCTGCCTGTTCAATGGCATCGGGAACAAGGAGCCCGGCTTTTCCTGCTGCCGTTGTCACGCAGCCGGTGACAATGACCAGGATATCTTTTTTAATAAGTTCACGGGTCAGGTTCACGTTACAGTAATCGTGTTTGTATTTTGGGTTGTTGCATCCTACGATTCCCACAGCACCCCTGATCTTACCAGCCTTTATGGCATCGATGAGCGGTGTCAGTGAGCCACCGAGGGCATCGAGCAGGGCCTCGGTGGAAAATCCGGTCATCATATCAACGGGTTCGCAGGGGATTTCAACACGGTCCGGGTTGCGCATGGTATAGCGTTCAATTGCCATCCGTACAACCTTGCGCGCCTGTTCCATCCCATTATCCATGGCAAATTTCACATGCTCAGCCCCTGTGAACCTGGCCTTATCCGCAGTGGTGATCATTTTGGTGTGATAACAGTTGCCCACCTGCACCAGGCTGGGCATGATACATTGATAGTCGACCACAATGAGCTCAACAGCGCCAGTGATAATCGCCAGCTCGGTCATGAGATGATTACCGGCCATGGGAATCCCCTGACGCATCATCAGCTCGTTGCCGGTACAGCAGAGGCCGGCAAGGTTGATGCCCGTAGCACCTTTTTCCTTTGCCAGCTCAATCAATTCCTTTTCATTGACGGCTTCCAGGATTTTTTCAGAAACGATCGGATTGTGACCATGGACCAGGATATTGACCTGATCATTTTTTAAGACACCGAGATTTACCTGGGCCTTGCGTGGAGAAGGAGTGCCGAACAGGATGTCAGAGATTTCCGTGGCGATCATTGATCCTGCCCAGCCGTCGCCCAGGGACATTCGCGCCCCCTGGAGCAGGGTATTTGCGGCATCGTTGTCACAGCCCATGTGGGTACGATGCATCATCTCCGTGATCTCACGATCGACGCCACGGGGCATGATCCCCAGCTTTTTCCAATTTTCCCGTTGCTTCTCCGGCACTCGACCGATAAAGCCCACCTCTTCCCGCCTGCTGCCAAAACTTTCAAAAAATTCATCGGCCAGGTCCTTTGCAACATCAAGCAGTTCCCGCCCTTCAGTGGCAATGCCGAGTTCGTCGGCTATACGCAGCATCTTCTTTTCATCTTTAATGTGATAATCCTGGGTTTCACCATGGGCAACCGCATGAAAGGCCTCGATACAGTCACGGCCATGATCCGAGTGTCCTGCTGCCCCCCCTGCCAGAAAACGTCCGAAGTTACGGGCGACAATGACATCGGCACCGGCACCGCATACGCCAAGGGGTGCTTTTTTACTGATTCGGCATGGCCCCATGGTACAGATCCGGCAGCAGACCCCCGATTCTCCAAATTTACAGTGGGGGGTCTGATGTTCCAATCTATCCCAGGCTGTCTCAACCCCATCACGTTCCGCTTTGCGGAGCATCTGCTGGGCATCGTCCCAGATGCTCCTCTCTTCAATATTTCTCGTTTTTTCGGTCATGGGAGGCCTCCTGTTGAAGAAAAATTGTGTTGAACCCAGGCAAAATAATCCCTTACTCTGTCGAATAGACACAGGGAAGGAATTTTTGTGGCATTTCCTGCAAACTCTTTATAAAAAGAGTATCGTAATATGGAAATGAAAGCCATGGAAAAGGTGCCTGCATGGGACGGGTTGGGAAGACGGTGATCTTTAATCTGCCGGGTGGCCCCCCATCCAACCATGTGGCTTTGCTGCTATTGGCCTTACCAGGAATCCGAAGGTTGATGGGATTTTCGGATCCCCTGCCGCAAAAGAAAAAAAGTGATTGTAGCAGAAGCGCTCAGCGGACAAAAAAACTGGACACAACTGATCTACAGTAGAGTAAGATTTAGAGACGGTTCTCTTTTTGCTGTTCCTGGAAAGAACATGAACCGTTTTAAAGCAATGGCTGCAGCCGATTCCTTAATTGAGATACCTGAAGGATGTGCAGTGATCGAAGAGGGCAGTTTGGCAGAGGCCTGGTTTTTCAGATAACATAGAACTCAAGACCTTATTTTGGAATATATGGATAATCAGATTACCCTGGTACAGAAGACAGTGGTTATCAGCGCCACCGGTCGTGAAGAACGGGAAGAAACACTGGCCATTGAAATACCCTACAAAGTTGCCCTCAACGACAGGGACATTGGAACCTCCATGGTTCTTGCCACGGGCCTGGAGGAATTTGGAGTCGGTTTTCTCTTTAGTCAGGGCTATATAACCAGACCCGGCCAGGTACGGGAAGTCCTGGTCTGCCCGGAAGGCCGTATCTCAGTGCATGCTGATGTGGAAGAAGACATCGAGCCAAAGGAGGTTATCATCACCTCTGGATGCGGCGGTACCGGTAAGATATCAAAAGAGATGCTGGAAGGTGCCTTTGATCCCCTCAACGAATGCGGGATCAGCCTTGATGAAGTGAATCAGTTTATTCGGGAGATGCTGCAGCAATCATCCCTTGGCCCAAAAACCCACTGTGTACACGGCTGTGGCCTATGGGCAGATGGCAGACTGCAGGGCTTTTACGAAGACGTTGGCCGCCATAACGCAGTGGACAAGATCATTGGTGGCATCCTGTTGGGAAAAATCCCGGCCAGAGGTGCAGTTTACACCACTGGCCGTCTTACTTCAGACATGGTTCTGAAATGCGCCCGCATCGGTATCCCCATTGTGATGTCCCGCACCTCAGCCTCTTCCCTGGGTCTGGCCATCGCCCGGCGTGCCGGGGTCACTCTGGTTGCCTATGCCCGGCCGGGCCGGCTGAATATTTTTAACAGACCGGAGCGGATCATTTGCTAAGGTCAGAACTCCTTACTTCTGGGAAGTTCGAGTGTCACGAACACATCGGTGCCGGTGCCGATATTGCAGCAATATATTGCACCAAAGATCGTCATCCCCGCGAAGGCGGGGATCCAGTTATTTTGAGTGATGCTGTTGGATTCCCGGAAACCACCCAGGCCGGCAAGGGAACCCGAATGATTTTAAATGTCCCGAGACAAGGTTTTGAGGCAGAAAAATCATAAATAATGTATAGAAAACAGTTGATTACTGTTCAACATTCCCCGCAAGTTTTTTGTAACTAACCGCTTCTATCCGCAGAGTAATAGAGGAGCTGAATTCGTTAAAAGCCGCTGATAAGGGAATGGCACACTCCTTCTCCCTGCCGTCTTCGAAGGGCACAGTATTCAAACCGCAGACATTACCGTACCTGTCCAGCAAAGGTCCGCCCCTGTCCTCTTTTCGAATCTGGATATCGCTGCAGATTTGTTCCTGGTTCTCCATCACCTGATATCCCACCATTTTTCCTTTCTGTACCGGGAGGAGAGATTGCTCCGGATACCCTCCGGCATAAACGATATCACCATCAAACAGCAGAATAGGGCGAGGGCGTAGCGGTCTGTATTTAAGGTCTGTTGTATCCACATGAAGCAGTGCCAGGTTGCTGATGGAACTGACAGATATGCTTTTTAACTGCAGCTGCTTTCCTTCCGCCGAAACAACACGAATTTCCGGCAAAAGGTCCTGGAGTTGTTTGCCGGCACTGCCAAGCAAACGCTCAAGATTTTGTTTTTCAGATAAACTCTTAAAAAGTTCCTCTTTTTTCTCACTGGAAAGACGCTTAAATTGCTCTTTTTCATCTCCAGGTGGGAGGAGGCTCATCTTGTGCCTGATGGTTTGCAGCCTTTTTTGCTCAAGCACTATTATTTGTTCCAGCAGTGTTTTCTGATTATTCACCTTCTCCAGTCCGGTTTCACTCAGCTCTACAACATCCCTGGTTGTCAGAATATGCCCCCCTGAATCGACAAAAAAACCTGTCGCCTTTCCCAGGGGTGAAAGAATAGATACCATGGACCGGGCAATACGTTTAGCTATTTTTTCACTTGCCAAACGGTCAGTCTCTGAGGACAATGGAGCAACCGGAGATACCCCCTCCTCCCCGGCCGAAACTGCCTTTCCCCCTGTCAAAAAAAGGAATACGAATACGAAGAACAGCTTGAAAACAGAAAATTTCACTCTCACCTTTTGCATCCTCACAAGGGAGTATCAGGGGAAAATGAGGCGTGCCATGCCTCAAATTGATCGGCAGGCAATGGTTTGCTGAAATAATACCCCTGCAGCAAATCACAGTGCAGCTCACGGAGACGAAGGGCAACCTCTTTTGTCTCCACTCCTTCCGCCACAACAACCAGACCCAGATTGTGGGCCAGATCAATGATGCTCTTGACAATGATCTCGTCGTCTTCATTTTGCAGCATGTCCGTAACAAATGACTTGTCAATTTTCATCTCACTGACAGGCAGTTTCTTGAGATATGCCAGTGAAGAGTATCCGGTACCGAAATCATCAATGGAGATATCTGTCCCGAGAGCTTTCAGCCGGTTAAGAATTTCATAAGCCAGGTTAGGATCTCTAATGATCGAGGTTTCGGTTATTTCAATGGTTAGTACGGAACCACCAAGTTCATTGGACGCGAGAATGCCGGTGATAATTTCCGGCAGCTCAGAACTGAGTAGAAAGGAAGGAGAGACATTTACCGCAACGTTCATTAAAAGGCCCTTCTCCTGCCAGAGCAGTATCTGCTCGACACTCTTGTTGACCACCCATTTGGTAACATCCTTGAGCAGTCCAGTACGCTCGGCAAGATCAATAAATTCTATCGGCTTCATCAGGCCATGTTTCGGATGTTGCCAGCGGATAAGGGCCTCAACCTTATTCATCTTTTTACCCTTCAGGTCGATCTTGGGTTGATAGTAGAGGGCAAGCTCTTCTTCTTGCAGGGCTTGCCTGAGCTCACCCATCAGGGTCAACCGATGGGGACTGTATTGGTCCAGCTCTGATGAATAAATGGCATGCCCACTTTTCTGTTGTTTGGCGGCATACATGGCCACTTCAGCTCGCTGAATCAGGGTGTCTGCATCTCTGCCATGTTTCGGACAGATCGCAACCCCCATGCTGACCTGGACATCGAGACTTATGCCTTCCACGATAAAGGGTAAATTCAAGGCCTTGCTAATCCGCCTGAGAAAGCTCTGCAGCTCCTCTTTGCCTGTGTGACCCGGGTGAGCAGAATGGCAAATTCATCACCTCCCATTCGAGCCAGGGTATCACAGTCTCGAACGACACCGATCAAGCGTAGTGCGACCTGCTTCAGCAGGCGATCACCGGCAAAATGCCCCAAAGTATCATTGACCTCTTTAAACCGGTCCATATCGAGAATAACCAGCCCGATATCATGTTTATGGCGGATTGCAATATTGGCTGCCTGTTTGAGCAGGTCATGCAGCAATACTCTGTTGGGAAGTTCTGTCAGGTTGTCATGGGTGCTTTCATGCATGACCCGTTGTTCAAGAGATGCCCTCTCAGAACGCAATTCACCGGTCTGAGCCATGATCATAGAACTGGCCTCATAGGCCATCAGTGTGCCCACATACTGTCCCCAGAGTAGAAAGACGAAAGGTAGCGTATCAAGGAACCAGAGGGCTGGCAGGGTTTTCTGGACAAAACTTATGCCGTCCAGGCTTATTGTACCGGTGGCGGTATAGCAATTGACAAGGGTGGCAACGACAATGGCTATTACGGAGATAATTAAGCCGTAAACGGCATGTCTGTTTACCGAAGACTTGAGAATACGAACATTTTTTTTCAAACCGAGTTTAACTTTATCCATATGGAGTGCAACTCATCGTATAAACCCAAAAGAGGAAATTATCGCTGGCATATTGTACTGGAGAGAAACTGCTGAGAACAGCAATCCAGTTCAAGGGAAAGTATAGGAGGGTTACAAAGAAAAAGCAAATTAAGCTTGATGGTGTCGTATTTATACCCGACATTGAGGGTGAAAACTCTTCATATGCGAGGCGCGTATTTTTTATTTACATATAAATACAATCGCTCAGCTCCTGCTTGCACCAAGATTTTGTTATTGATACAATAAAAAGAGAAGAAAGATGTTGAATGATATTCAGAAACCAACAGAGGTAAATAAAATGACAGCTCCCCTGAACAAAAAAGGTATTTCAAGGCGGTTCATACTCAAGGCCGCTGTAATCGGTTCCTGTTATGGCATGGTCCAGTCAGCTTTTCCTGTGATGGCCTGGGCCGGAGCATCCCATGGAATTGAACATCCCATGATGAACCCTGACCACTATACCGATAAGGGCCGTTGTCCCAACTGTGGCATGAATCTGAATATGTGGGCCAGAACCCGACATGAGTTCAAAAACAGTGAAGGAGAATTCGCCACCTGCTCCATCCGCTGTCTGGCTGACATGTCCGCAAACACCGGCGAGGAACCTGCAGAGGTCAAGGCTGCCCTCTATCTGGAGCCGGAGAAAATGATTGCTGCGGAGCAGGCATCATATCTGATCGGCTCCGCTGCGGCAGGAACCATGACCATGAAGTCAAAAATCGCCTTTGCATCCAAGGAGGCTGCAGAAAAATTTGCTGCCGGACACGGTGGCCAAGTTGTTGATTTCAAGGGAGCACTAGCCGTTGCCACTAACGAGCTGAGCATGTCCAGGCCAAAGATTGAAGCCAAGAGGAAGAAGAAAGGCAAGATAGCAGATCCCAGCCATGAGGACCGCTGTCAGGTCTGTGGAATGTATCCTGCCAGATTTCCTGCACATCGCTGTCAGCTCACAACAATGGGTGGAAACCGCTATCATTTCTGTTCCAGCAAGTGCCTGACTTCCTATCAGGCCAACCCTGAACAGTATGTGAAGAAAACTGCTAAAACCGAATCAATTTGGGTTACAGTATTCCCTGATGGCGGTTATGAGTATGCTATGGGACTCTACTACTTGGTTGGTTCTTCCATTATGGGACCGATGGGTAAGGAGGCTCTTCCTTTTCGAAGCAAAGCCGATGCTGCCAAAAGTGCTGCCGAAAATGGCGGAAAAGTCGTCCGTTTCAAGGAGCTGACACCTGCACTGGTGGAGGGTGAATAATTCAGGAATCAGAGATCGAACCCCATGACCCCCGAACTCTTCTTGAAAGAACTCTGTGAGACAAAGCCATCCGGTGTCATGGCTACAGTTCTTTCAGTAAACGGTCATGGACCGGCAAACCCAGGAGACAAGCTTTTCTGGACTGCAGGAAAGCTTGCTGCGGGGACGGTGGGTGGAGGCAGTAATGAGCAGCAGGTCCTGGAGGCTTGTGCAAAACTCACAGCAGGACAGCAGATACTGACAATCGGTTCCTCCCGTTCCGCCACTTTTCCTCCCTGCGGCGGCGCACTCCAAATATTGCTCGAAGCAATCGATTTTTCCGATCCGGCAGGAGAATCATTCTGGAAAACAGTACAGCAACTGATTCCCGGCCCTGCCCCCCACATCTTCCTCACGCTGATCGCTGGGTCGGAAATCCATCCCTGTCACGTGCTCGCCGATGAGACCGGGATGGTGGCCAATTTTGGGAAGGGCTGCAGGGAGATGAAAATCCCCCCTGCGCTCCTCCAGCAGTTCATGGAAAACGAGCAGAGCGGCCTGCAGGAAATAGATTGCCATTCTTCACAACATTCTTTTTTTATTCAGCCCCTGAATCGCAGAGGCAGGCTGTTTCTCATTGGAGCCGGACATGTGGCACGGGAAGTGGCCTGGCTGGCAGATCGAACTGGATTCCAGGTCACCCTTATTGATCCGCGCAGGGAACTGATGGGGGAAGAACGTTTTCCTGCAGGTTGCAACTTGTATTTGAATGATGCTGCACAGTTCTTTGCTGACAAGACGATAGGCCCCAGAGACTATCTGGTCATTGCCGGGCCTGATCATGCTGCCGATCTCATGGCTCTTGGGCAGGCAGGGAAGACATCGGCCCGCTATATTGGAGTAATGGGCAGTGGAAAAAAGATTGGCTCCTTTGAAAAAGCACTCAGGAAAAAAGATTTATGGCAAGCCCTTGAAGGCCGGCTCCATGCTCCCATAGGCATTCCAATTCCCTCGAAAAGCCCTGCCGAGGTGGCAGTGTCAATTGTTGCTGAGCTGATACAGGTGCGCAACAAACCTGTTATAAAACAGTAAGGATCCTATCCAGGCAAGACCCACATAAACTTCCAGTCGAAGCTCTCACATATCAGTGGCAAGGGCCTGCCCGCCTAACAGAAGTCCCGTATATTGTTCATACGGGACTTCTCTAACTAAGCGTAATATTCTGATATACAGCCTGCTAACCAGCCGTCCCGGAGAATAGGATCAATCGTCAGCAAAAAAAACTACATATGCTAATTCTTAGCTGCCTGTGCTTCCTGCTTGGAGTTCTGATACAGAGCCATAAAATTAATGGGCTCCATAAGGAATGGAATAAAACCGCCATCCACAGATATCTGGCTGACGATCTGCCGGGTAAAAGGAAAGAGCAGAGTCGGACAATCGACTCCAAGTACCATCTCCTGATGCTCTTCAGGGATGTTTTTCATCAGGAATGCTGAGGCATGTTCAATTTCCATGATAAACATGGTCTTGTCGTTATTGTTCTTATCAACAATTTTTGCAGTTATCTGCAGAGCCACTTCCCAGTGATCATTATCCAGCTTTCTGTTGTTCAGCTTTAAATTAACTTCAACCTTCGGTTCCTGATTCGGAGTCTGAAAAACTTCAGGGGCATTGGGATTCTCAAACGAAAAATCCTTTATATACATCTTCTGCATCCGAAAAATTGGGCTATTTTCTGCAACACCTTCTGCAGCACCATTATTACTTTGCTTTTCTGCCATGTTGACCTTCCTCAATGAGTTGTCTTGAATATTTGAGTACCTTGAAAATTATTTAACGTTTTTCTCAGAAAACAATTTTGTGGCAGTACTTTTGCCCATACGGGCACTATACAGAGCACCCCACAAGGGGGTACTAAAAGAATCCAGTGAAACGAAAAGTTTCAGCCTAGTACACTGTAAGGCTTATATCTTCTCATCGAAGTCATCCTCGAGGGAGTAATCGGGGATCCAGAGCGTAGCTAAATTCCTGGATACCCGATAACGCTTGTCCCAGCATGTTTTAAGCAGGGAGCACTCGGGTATGACGGACGAACCCAAAACGGCACATTCAGGTTTACGCTGTACTAGCCGGGTTAGGGTTAGTTAAAAATCGCTCACAGAGTGAGCCTCTTTAAAGAAACAACACATTAAACTGCAAAATGAGTTGTTACGCAAAGAAAATCAGCCCTCATACCTTCCTGCCGTGCTCTTCCAATACCTGTTCCAGATAATATCCGGTAAATGAGGCTTCACAGGAGATCAGCTCTTCAGGAGTCCCGATTGCGACAATTGTTCCACCCTGCTCTCCTCCCTCCGGGCCGATATCGATCACCCAGTCAGCGGTCTTTATCACATCAAGGTTATGCTCGATAACAAGAACAGTGTTTCCATTATCCACGAGTCGTCCCAAAACTTCTAAAAGATGCTTGATATCCCCCGGATGAAGTCCGGTAGTCGGCTCATCAAGAATGTATAATGTTTTGCCGCTGGCACGGCCGGAAAGCTCCTTGGCCAACTTCACCCGTTGCGCCTCCCCGCCAGACAGGGTCACTGAAGATTGCCCCAGGGTAATATAGGTCAGACCGACATCATAAAGGGTCTGCAGCCTGTTTTTGACAGGGGGGATATTGTGAAAAAAGGTCAGTGCCTCTTCAACCGTCATTGAAAGAATATCATGGATGTTTTTTCCACGATATTCAATTTCAAGAGTCTCCCGATTATAACGTTTTCCCTGACATGTCTCGCACACCACATAGATGTCCGGCAGGAAATGCATGGCGATCTTATTGACCCCTTCACCCTCACAGGCCTCGCAACGCCCACCCTTGACATTAAAACTGAACTGTCCAAGCTTGTACCCCCTTGCCCTGGACTCGGGAAGTCGCGCAAAGAGTTCCCGTACAGGCGTAAAGACACCGGTATAGGTTGCCGGGTTGGAGCGGGGTGTCCTGCCGATGGGGCTCTGATCAATATCAATGATCTTATCCAGCTTGTTTAATCCCGTTAATCGGGTCTCGCCAACCTGTATCCGGTCAACCCTGCGCGCAAGTCCCTCTTTCACCAGTTTGAATAATGTTTCCATAACCAGTGAACTCTTCCCCGAACCTGACACACCGGTCACACAACTCATCACTCCCAGAGGAAACGAAACATCCACCTGCTGCAGATTATTTGCCACCGCATTTTTAAGGCGCAGATAATTCCCCCTGCCTGCCTTTCGTCTCTTTTCAGGAACAGCAATACTTTGGCTCCCTGAAAGATACTGTCCAGTCAAGGAGTCCTCACAGGAAAGCAGGCCTGCCACATCACCGGAATAGACAACCTCCCCGCCATGGACACCGGCCCCCGGCCCCATATCAAGGACATGATCAGCAGTCATAATCGTCTCGGTGTCATGCTCGACCACGATGACACTGTTGCCCATATCGCGCAGTTCCACCAGGGTATTTATCAGTTTTTGATTGTCACGCTGATGCAGGCCGATGCTTGGTTCATCAAGAATATATAAGACCCCGGCAAGCCTTGATCCAATTTGTGAAGCCAGTCGAATACGCTGTGCCTCACCTCCAGAGAGTGTTCCGGATTTCCTTTCCAGTGACAAATATCCGAGCCCCACATCTTCCAGGAAAGACAATCTATCCACAATCTCCTTTAAAATCGGCTCGCCTATCTGCCTCTCCCTACTGCTGAATGGCATCAAGGGAAGTTTTTCAATCAGTTTATCGATGGAAAGGCAGGTGAGTTGATAAATGGACCAGTCCCCAATTTTAACAGCCAGTGCCTCAGGCTTTAAACGTGCTCCGTGGCACGCAGGACAGACCTGCTCGTTCATATAACGGGCCAGATCTTCACGGATCATTGCCGACTGGGTTTCGTGAAATCTCCGATTAAGCTGCGGTATAATCCCTTCATAGGGTTTTTCTGTTGTCATACGACGCCGCCCTTTCTGATATTGAAAAGCGACAACTTCACTGCCTGATCCGTACAACAGAGTATTTTGTATTTTTTTATCGAGCTTTGCAAATGGGGTAGACATGGAAAAGGAGTAATGCCTGGCTACAGCCTCCAGCATCTGTCCGGAATAGCTTTTTCCTGCACGTTTGCCCCAGGGTGCAATGGCACCGCTGTTGAGACTCAGTGAAGGTTCCGGCACAACAAGCCCTGGGTCAAAAAACTGCTTCACCCCAAGCCCACCACACTCTTCACAGGCACCCTGTGGATTATTAAATGAGAAAAGCTGTGTGGAAAGAGGCGGCATGGAGATACCACAACGATGACAGGCAGCAAACTCACTGAACAGCTGTTCTTCTCCACTGTCAGGAAAATGAGCAAGCAAAAACCCCTCGGTCAGCTTCACTGCAGTGGTCACCGAATCACTGAGGCGCCGGCGGCTGGCAGTTTTGCCTTTTATCACCACCCTGTCCACCACTACCTCTATGGAGTGACGCTTATTTTTCTCCAGTTCCTGGACATCATCGGTGTGGAGAATATCGCCATCGATACGTACTCTGACAAAACCTTCTTTTCGTATGCGTGCCAGCAACTGCTCGTGGCGGCCTTTTTTTGCCGTCACCAGGGGGGCCAGGAGAATGACCTTACAGCCATCCTCACGTGCCGACAGAATATTCACCATATCCTCAATGGACTGGGCCCTGATCTCGTCCCCGCACTCAGGGCAAAATGGACGTCCGCAGCGGGCAAAAAGAAGACGGAGATGATCGTAAATCTCTGTGACCGTGCCCACCGTAGAGCGCGGATTTTTGGAGGTTGTTTTCTGCTCTATGGAAACGGCAGGCGATAACCCTTCCAGTGCATCCACATCAGGCTTGTCCATCTGACCGAGAAATTGACGTGCATAGGTGGACAAGGACTCCACATAACGTCGTTGTCCTTCGGCATACAAGGTATCAAAGGCCAGGGTTGATTTACCGGAACCAGACAGACCGGTGAAAACCACCAGAGCATTTCTCGGAAGATCAACATCAATATTTTTGAGATTATGCATCCTTGCGCCACGGATGCTGAGTTTTTTAGGTTCCACTACCCGACCCTCATCCGCTCATATTTGCATGATCAATTTTAATGCAGCGATCCATTACCACCTGCAGACCCGCTGCTTCTGCAAGGGCTGCCGCCTCTTCATTCACCACTCCTTGCTGCATCCAGATTGCTTTGGCCCCTATCTCAATAGCGGCCTCAACAACGGGAAGTACATCCTCGCTACGTCTGAAGATATCCACCATATCGACAACGGCTGGAATTGATGCCAGATCCGGATAAGAGATGTGGCCCAAAATCTCACTAACTCCGGGATTGACCGGGTAGACAGTAAAACCCGCTTCCAACAGATACTTTCCCACAATATGGCTGGGTCTGTTTGGTTTTGGTGAAAAACCGACAACAGCAATTGATTGAGTGGAACGTATGAGAGTTTCAATAAAAGGAATAGACTGCGATGAAAGCATAAAGAGGACCCTGTCCCGGTTTCAACCGGAATTATTTAAGTTCAACGGATAATTGCCTCAGCAGAATATTTTCTTTGGAAAAAACAGGAAAACATTCCGCAACGCACTAAAAATTTTTTCTGCCTGATTTCGGTAAGCTCTCCCGACTCCAGAAAAAAATGATTTACCCCTAATAGTGGCTGTGGTAAATATGGTAAATTAAACTTTTTGTTCATATTACGAATGTGAAAACTAATCAGCATCGAATAAAAATCAACCTCTGATCTTCATAGGAATAGTACATGTATTTTCAGGATATCATCTTTGAGCTGAACCAGTATTGGGCCGATCAGGGCTGTGTTATCCAGCAACCCTATGACATGGAAGTGGGCGCCGGCACCTTTCATCCTGCCACCCTGCTCCGTTCCCTCGGTCCTGAGCCATGGAAGGCAGCCTACGTCCAACCATCCAGGCGTCCCACGGATGGTCGATACGGCAACAATCCCAACCGCCTCCAGCACTACTACCAGTATCAGGTCGTCCTCAAACCGTCTCCCCTTGAGGTGCAGGAACTCTACCTTGGAAGCCTGAAACGCTTTGGTCTTGATCTCCTGGAGCACGATATCCGTTTTGTTGAGGATGACTGGGAATCACCCACCCTGGGAGCCTGGGGGTTGGGCTGGGAAGTGTGGCTCGACGGCATGGAAATCACCCAGTTCACCTACTTTCAACAGGCCGGTTCCATTGACCTCTCGCCAATAACTGTTGAAATCACCTACGGCCTTGAACGAATCGCCATGTATCTCCAGGGAGTAGACTCTGTATATGATATTGCCTGGAACGATTCAGTGAGTTACGGAGATATTTTCCATCAGGCGGAAGTCGAATTTTCCACCTTCAACTTTGAAGAGGCAAACGTGGCCGAGCTGATCACCTTTTTCAACAGCTACGAAGAGGAAGCACTCAAGCTCGTTGAGAAAGGGTTAATCCTGCCCGCCTATGATTACTGCCTGAAGTGTTCGCATACCTTTAACCTCCTGGACGCCAGAAAGGCAATCAGTGTGGCAGAGCGAACACGATATATTGGACGAATACGCAATATAGCCAGAAAAGTGGCAAGTCAGTATGTGAAGCAACGGGAGGAGATGGGGTACCCCCTCTTGAAGAAAACGGAAATGGTATAAAGTGGACCCCTGAGTCAAGACAATAATCCACTGAGTTTAAGCTACACATTCAACTTCAAGCACAGCTGGTCGGCGCTGCCCCGCTTTAGCCTCTGCTGGTACTTCTGATACTGACTCCGCGGTTGATGAACCCCCTGTGGAGCGTAGCGGAACAGGGGGTTCA
>JAIPEF010000063.1 GCA_021737265.1 Desulfocapsa sp.
CAAACCTAGGATGGCTAAGTAAAAAGCTCCATATGCGAGGCGCGTATTTTTTATTTAATTTCGGCGTACTAAGGTACGTCGAAATTAAATAAAAAATGCAGCAACGAAGCAGATGGAGAGTTTTTACGACGCCATCAAGAATAATTAACATTCCAGCTTACCAGGGTTAGGCCTTCTTCTGGCGATTAATCATCTGCTGCTGGAAAATAGCAAGCAGGTTATTGACAAACCAGTAGAGAACCAGACCGGATGCGAAATTAACAAACATGAATGTAAAGAGTACAGGCAGAAACATCATGATCTTAGCCTGGGTAGGGTCAGCTGTTGTGGGGGTCATTTTCTGCTGGAGAAACATGGAACCACCCATCAACAGGGTCAACACCGGAATCCCGCCGAGATAAGGAATATCAATGCCAATGGGCAGACGATCCGGGGCAGAAAGGTCGGTTATCCAGAGCATAAATGGTGCATGCCGTAACTCAACACACATGAGCAGAACTTTATATAGAGCAAAGAACACCGGTATCTGCAGGACCATGGGAAGACAACCGCCCAAAGGATTCACCTTATAGGTCTTATACAGGTTCATGACCTCCTGGTTCATCCGCGTCGGATCGTCTTTATACTTTTCTTTGAGCTTTGCCATTTTCGGCTGCAGCTTCTGCATGTTCTTCATGGACTTCAAGCCCTTCTGGGTAATGGGCCAAAAAACCGCCTTGAAGATGATGGTCACTAGAATGATGGCAATACCGTAATTTTTGAATATCCCGTAGAAAAAGTTCAGCAGATAAAGGGTAGGCTGCGCAATCACATCAAACCAGCCAAAGTTAACGGCCTTATCGAGGTTTGACCCGACAGATTTCATGATATCAAGCTTCTTGGGCCCAAAGTACAACTTATAGGTATACAGCTTTTCCTCACCAGGCTGCAGGGTGTCCAGGTCACTGCTCACCTTCATCCGTACGCCATCTTCACCAAATGCGTGCATAGTCATGGAACGGACACTGCCGTTCTCAGGGAGAATGGCGCAGATAAAATAGGTCCCCTCGTAAGCGGCCCAGTCCATTTGCCCGGTGATGGTTTTGGGGCCGGTGGTATAATCATCGGAATCTACTTCTTCGAGGGACTCATTCATGTAATAGGCCGGCCCGACAAAGAGGAACTGACTGCCGGCTTTGGACTCGCTGAATGGCCGGTTGGACTGGTGCAGTTCAGCCGCGCCCTGTAAAGCCCCTGAAGAGACATTTTTGACACGAACGGCAAGTTCCAGGAGATAACTGTCCTTGGAAAACGTATAGTTGCGTTCTATTTGCAGACCGTTTCCACGCCCCTTCATTACCAGATGGCCGCTGTTTCCCTGGAAGGCAACCTTCTCTGTATCAGCCTCATAAAAAGTAGACACCGGAGCGACACTCCCCCAGGAAAACTCCAGAGGAAGGCCATTTTCACCATCGACCTTAATCATCTCCATACCTGATGAGTCGTCAGCAATAGACTCTTTGTAGTCCTTCAGAATCAGGCTTCGCAGAGCCCCCCCATCTTCGGTGAGAGAGGCTGTATAAAAATCCGTATTAACGGTCACTGTTCTTGCATCCCGCGCCGGACGTCCCATCTGCTGGTCAGCAGCAGGTGACAAAGACTCGGCAGGGGCAACAAACTCGGCTGTTTTTTTCTCCGCCACAGCAGATACAGTGTTTTCTGTCTTGGTCACACTGATTTCTTCAGGCTGTTCTGTGGGACCAAATCCCACAAAGAAATACTGATAACCGATGAGAATCAGAAAGGAGATGATAATTGCTAAAAAAGTTCTATAAATATCCATTCATTTACCATATTAAAAAGTAACGCTACCGGGAACTCAGCGTCTGAGTGATACATTTTTTATTGTCCGCCGTTTTCCGCAACTGGGGGAACAGGATCATAGCCTCCCCGGCAAAAGGGGTGACAACGCATGATTCGACGTAGCGACAACAGGAGCCCGCGAATTGTACCATGGGTTGTAATGGCCTCTGTTGCATAACAGGAGCAGGAAGGAGTGAAGCGACAGCTTGGAGGAAGAAGCGGAGAGATAAAATAACGATAGCCTCGGATCAACCCTAAAGGAATCTTCTGTATCAACAGGCGAATCTTCTTTGATAGAGAATAAATCCGGCTGATCCTGTCACTCATCAGGCATCCATCCCGGCTGAGAGCACCGGCTTCAAGTTTCAAGTTTCAAGTTTCAAGCTTTACCACAGATGAAGTTATTTCAGCAGGGGATTGCAGGGAAAAGTCAGGTCGGACAGCAAAAACTATATCAGCACAATCAGGGTAACAATCTCTTTGTAAACGAAAGGATTCACGAATAACCCGTTTAATCCTATTGCGTTTGACAGCCCCTTTGAGCTTCCTGTGGATACTGATTCCAATCCTGTTGTATCCCAGATCGTTGGGACAAAAAATCAGAGAAAAACCTTTTCCCCGGCAACGCGCCCCCTGCCGGTAAACTTTTTCAAACTCCCGCCCCTTACGTAGCAGAGCCGCTTTTAGGAGCTTAAACCTCGGCAATGCTATCAGGCAGAAAGACGTTTACGTCCTTTTGCACGGCGGGCATTCAAAATTGCACGGCCGGCACGGGTGGACATCCGGGAACGGAATCCATGGGTACGTTTGCGTTTCAAATTACTTGGCTGGAAAGTACGTTTACTCATTGTTTACTCCTTGTCCGCAGTTATTGCGGTTTTTTTCACTCATCAGACCGGGATGGGTATCCACAGAGATTCGCTGCTTCTCCCGAATAGTTTCCCCTGCACAACCGGTACACTGAATCTCAACTTTTCGCAGGGCATAAAATAGACAAAGAGATAACAATAACCACATTTGGCGAGCGGTGTCAAACTTTTTCGCAATGTCTTGCACAAGCAAATTCTCTATGCTACTTTCAGGAACCCAGGCTGAAAGGCTAACGGTAGAAGAAGAGAGGGATAATATGCACCCAAAAATCACATACGAAGATATTGACTGGCATCGACTCTGGCAAAACGCCAGAGAACTGAAGTCATGGACACCGAAGGGCCCTGCGGACTGGGATAAAAAAGCACCCTCTTTTGCCAAAAGAAACAGTGACTCACCATTTATAGACTTAGTCCTGCACCATTTACCTCTGACCCCGGAAACCACTGTTCTCGATGCTGGATCAGGCCCCGGGACCCTATCCCTTCCCCTTGCCGGTAGGGTCAAATCGGTTACTGCCCTTGATTACTCAAGAGGCATGCTTGATGTTCTCGAAGAGCAGGCTAGACAACAGGGAAGCGTTAACATACGTACTGTTCACGGCTCCTGGGAAGACGACTGGGAAAAGCTGACCATAGAGCAGCATGATATCTGTATTGCCTCACGATCTTTGAGTGTTGCCGACCTTCGATCCGCCCTTGCCAAACTCGATTTCTACGCCCGCAGCCATGTCTTTATTGTGGACAGGATCAGCCCCACACCTTTTGACCGTGGAGCTTTCGAGGCCGTGGGCAGACCTTTTCGCTCAGGCCCTGATTATATTTACACAATCAACACTCTCTACTCCATGGGGATCCATGCTTCTGTTGACGTCATCAGCCTGAATCGGGAAAGCAGTTTTACTGACATGCAGGCCGCCATGGACTCCTATTGCTGGATGTTTAAAGATCTCACCCCTTATGAAGAAAAAAGCCTTCAGGGATATATCCATGCCAACAGTCGGCCAGCCGAGGATGGCAGCCTCATTGTCACACGGGCCAACCCGCTGCGCTGGGCTATAATTTCATGGAAAAAAAACAGTTGATGGCGTCTTCATCTGCTTCGTTGTGCGCCCTTGACATACAAGTTTTCTATCACTGCGGCATACCAAATACGCCGCAGTGATAGAAATTTTGCGCGGCTCGCATATGAAGTTTTTCACTTAGCCATCGATAATTCTGTTTCTTTACGATATATGATTAGGTTGAAAATTTAGCCTATCGTTTTGCGCTTACAGCTTCATGAACCTGATAACTTTATAAACTTTACAACTCTTCCTTATGGAATCTTACGATATTGCAGTAATTGGAGCCGGCCATGCCGGGTGCGAAGCGGCCCTGGCCGCTGCCAGGATGGGGTGTAAAACCCTGGTGACTGTCATCAATGTGGACACCATTGGTGCCATGTCCTGCAATCCGGCCATCGGGGGCTTAGCCAAAGGTCATCTGGTACGGGAGATTGATGCCCTGGGTGGTGAGATGGGAAAGAACATTGATGCCACCTCCATCCAGTTTCGCAGACTAAATACCAGCAAAGGCCCTGCTGTCCGCTCCTCACGTGCCCAGGCCGACCGGCTCCTTTATCGTTTACGCATGAAATCAGTGATGGAGGCCCAGGAAAATCTTGATATTCGTCAGACCGTGGTAGACTCACTTGTCGTGGAAGATGGACGCATCTGTGGATTGCGAACATCTCTTGATGAGACAATAGCAGTAAAGGCAGTGGTGGTGGCCACCGGTACCTTTCTCAATGGTCTCATCCATATTGGCCTCAAAAACTTCCCTGCAGGCCGCATGGGTGACACCCCATCCACCAGCCTCTCTGCCTGGTTTAAAGAGACAGGGTTTACCATGGGCCGAATGAAAACCGGAACCGTACCCAGAATCGATGCCCAGTCCATCGATTATTCCGGACTCGAAGAGCAGCATAGCGACCAGCCGCCTGCCCATTTTTCTTTTGCAAGCAAAGGCGACTATACCCTCCCACAGCGCCCCTGCCATATCACCTATACCAACCCGCAGACCCACGAAGCAATCAGGGCTGGTATCGACCAGTCACCCATGTATGCCGGAATTATTGAGGGAATTGGAGCCCGCTACTGCCCGTCAATCGAAGACAAGGTCATGCGTTTCCCTGAAAAAGATCGACACCAGGTCTTTCTGGAACCTGAAGGGCTGGACACCACAGAAGTCTACCCGAATGGGCTGCCCACCAGTCTGCCCCTTAAAACCCAGCTGGCCATGCTCCATTCCATCAAGGGTCTTGAGAATGCGAAAATCGTGCGCCCCGGCTACGCCATCGAATATGATTATATTGATCCGCTGGAACTGAGACCCAGCCTTGAAACAAAACGGGTTGACGGCCTCTTTCTTGCCGGACAGATCAATGGTACCTCAGGCTATGAGGAAGCTGCTGCCCAAGGGTTGATGGCTGCAGTGAACGCAGTACATTTAGTTCGTGACAAAGCCCCGTTGATCCTTGATCGTTCACAGGCCTACATCGGGGTTCTGATCGATGACCTTGTCACCTGTGGAACAAAAGAACCCTATAGGCTGTTTACTTCGCGGGCAGAATATCGTCTCCTGCTCCGCGAGGACAATGCTGACAGCCGGCTCTGCCGGATCGGCCATGATATCGGCTTGCTGCCCGAAAAGGCCTTCCTGTCTTTCCAAAAGAAAGAGACCGCTCTGGAACAGGGTGTTGCACTCCTGGAGTCGATCCGGGTGAAACCCAATGCCAAGACCAATGAAATTCTCATTGCCGAAGGTTCAACACCTTTGAAGCAGAAATGCAGCCTTGCCGATCTCCTGCGAAGACCGGAGTTATCCCTTAGCCATCTCGGCCTGCTTCCTATGGATTCTCAGGAGCAACAGGATGCCATAAAAGAACTGGAACAATCAGATGTGCGGGATGAAATTCAGCTCAGGATTAAGTTCCAGGGGTATATCAAACGTCAGGAGGAACAGGTCGCCCGTTTTAAGAAAATGGAAGAAGTCAGCCTGTCCGAAGACATAGATTATAAATCCCTGTCAGGCCTCTCCAATGAGGTGGTTGAAAAACTGAGCCGGGTACTGCCCCGGTCACTTGGGCAGGCATCACGAATCTCCGGCGTCACTCCAGCTGCCATTTCTGTCCTCCAGGTTCACCTGAAAAAAATGCAGGCCTCCAAATGACCTTTCCCACCATAGACCCCGTCATCTTTTCCCTGGGCCCTTTACAGATTCGTTGGTATGGACTCATGTATGTCCTTGGATTTTCAGTCAGTTACGTTCTTGTCCAGAAGCAGATCCGCAATTTTTCCTACAAGGACCTTGAGCCCTGGTTTGAAAACCTCAATCTCGTTCTGATCCTCTCCGTCGTAATCGGCGGCCGTCTGGGATATGTCCTCTTTTATAATTTCTCCTACTACCTGCAGCATCCATTGGAGATTCCGGCCACATGGACCGGTGGCATGTCTTTTCATGGAGCATGCATAGGTGTGCTGCTCGGCGGCTGGCTGTATGTAAGAAAAAAGAAACTGGATTTCTGGAAATGTGCCGATATATATGCAGTGACCATCCCTGTCGGACTGGGACTTGGTCGCCTTGGAAACTTCATTAACGGCGAACTATTCGGCAGAGTATCCACTGTCCCCTGGGCCATGGCGTTTCCGGGTGGCGGCCCCCAACCAAGACACCCATCTCAACTCTATGAAATGCTGCTTGAAGGATTCCTGCTTTTTGCAATTCTCTGGACGCTGAAAACAAGGCCGTGGGAAAACAAAAAAAACTGGCCTCACGGCAGTATGACGGCTCTTTTTCTCATTGCTTATGGCTGCTTTCGCATGTTCGTGGAGTTGTTTCGGGAACCGGATCAACACATAGGTTTTCTGCTGGGATTTATTACAATGGGCCAGCTGCTCAGCAGCCTGATGATCATGACCGGTGCAATACTCTGGTGGGTGCGAATAAAAACAACAGGTAAGAATTGACGCAATACATGCAGATTCCTGTTGCCCTTGAATTACTTTAGGAAATCAAGCACAACCGGACAATGGTCTGACCCATGAATATGCTGATAGATATCCGCATCCTTGATTTTCACATCACTCCCTTTATCAACACAGAAATAATCGATGCGCCAGCCAATATTTCTTTCCCGTGCCCGACTCCGGTAACTCCACCAGGAATATTGTTCGGGTTCTTTATTTTTCTTGCGAAAGGTATCGATCCAGCCGCTCTCTGTGAAATCGTCCATCCAGGCGCACTCTTCAGGGGTGAATCCGGCGTTTTTCCTGTTCTGAGCAGGATTTGCCAGATCGATTTCCTTGTGAGCCACATTAAAATCCCCGCAAACCACCACTGATTTTTTACGGGCCAGGTCTTCTGCAAATTTCTGCAGAAGGACATTAAATTTATGCTTAAACCCCAGCCTGCTCAGGTCACTTTTGGAGTTCGGGAAATAACAGTTGATAAGATAATAGCTGGGGAATTCAAGGGTCAACACCCTTCCTTCATCATCAAAGCGGGGATCACCGATACCTGTAATAACCTGTTCCGCTTTTTGTCTGCTGTAGATTGCCACTCCGGAATAGCCCTTCCGTTTGGCACTGTTAAAATAGGCATGATACCCGTCCGGTTTCTGCAAAGCTTCGGGAAGTTGTTCCTCCATTGCCTTAATTTCCTGCAAAGCCAGGACATCCGGGGCCATCTCCTGCAGGCTCTCCATAAACCCTTTTTTAAATACTGCCCGCAGACCGTTTACATTCCAGGATACCAGCCGCAGCACCTCACCTTCCGCGCCGGCCTGCTTCAATTTTCTGGGAGTCACTCCAATGCGGGGACAAAGATCTGCAAGGACACAGCGATCACAATGGGGAGCAACCGGCCGGCAGGTCCTCTGGCCAAAGGCCACCAGCAGGGAATTCACTGGGATCCAATATTCTTCCGGCAGAGTCTCACGAAGTGCCGTCTCAGTCTGTTCCGGCGTTTTGGTTTCCACATAGCCCCAGATATTCATAATTCGATGCACATGGGTGTCCACGCAAATGGCCGGAATAGCAAAGGCCTGGGCCAAAACAAGATTAGCGGTCTTTCTCCCCACACCCGGGAGGGAAAGCAGGTCCTCCATGGTGTCCGGCACCTTGGAAGCAAAATCCACCTCCAGTTTTTCCGGCAGCTTCGCAAGGTATTTGGCCTTATTTTTATAAAACCCCACCGGATAGATCAATTTTTGTAGTGTTTTTTCATCAAGGCCTCCAAGCTCTGCTACAGTGGCAGCTTTGGCAAATAAACGTTCAGAGGCCTTTGCTGTCACCTCATCCTTAGTTCTGGCTGACAGAATTGTTGCCACCAGCACCTTGAAGGGATCTTTCGTCTGAACGGCGATGAGATCCACCACCGGGACTTGATAATTTTCAACTTCCTTTTTAAGAATCTCCAGGAATCTATCTATATTTATGCCCATCTTCAATCCTTATGGTTGATGGAATCGCAAAAAGCTTCATCTATCCGGCAAATAGGGTTTTTTACAAAACCATACTATTTTAACTATTCAGGAGTACTCAATTTTCATTCAGTAAACAAGGGGGAGGATAACTTTCATATTTGCACAAAGCCATTACCACAGTTAAGATAGAAACTATCATGAACAAACCTGACTCCATTGCACCGCTTCCGGTAACTCAAAAAGAATGCAAAGCACGCGGCTGGGATGAGATCGATATCATTCTCGTCACTGGAGATGCCTATGTGGATCATCCCTCCTTCGGAGTTGCCATGATCGGACGCCTCCTTGAGAGTGAAGGCTATCGCGTGGCCGTTCTTGCCCAGCCACGATATGACAGCAACGACGATTTTAAGCAGTTTGGCAGGCCCCGCCTCTTTTTCGGAATATCCAGCGGCAACCTGGACTCCATCGTGGCCAACTATACAGGCAACGGTAAGATACGGGAAAAAGACGCCTACTCACCGGACGGCAATCCCTGGCGTGGCAATGAAAAGGAAAAAAATGCACGCCGACGACCTGATCGCGCCTCCATGTTGTATACAAATCTTGCCCGCTCAGCTTTTAAAGATATTCCCATAATATTAGGCGGAGTGGAGGCCTCCCTGCGTCGGTTTATTCATTATGACTACAAACAGGGAAAGCTCCGTGGCTCACTGTTAAGTGATGCCAAGGCGGACCTCCTTGTCTATGGCATGGGTGAAAAGGCCGTTCTTGAGATAGCAGAACGGTTGGCCAGAGGTCTGGATCTCAATGGAATTGGTGGCACCTGCGAACGGCTGAGTGACAAGGCGTTTCAGGAGAGAGGGCAGAACGTCAAGCAAAAACGTATCCTCTTGCCTTCCTGGCAGGAGATCCAAGAGGACAACAGCCTGTTCCTGCGAGCAGAAAAAGAGGTGGATGCCCAGGCTAGAAGTTTTGCGGACACCTTGTTGATCCAGAAACAGCAAAGCACATGCATCACCCAGCATCCGCAACAGCCAATACTCAGCACAAAAGAACTGGATCATCTCTACGAACTCCCCTACAGTCGTTGCGAACACCCCGCCTTCCCAAATGTTCCTGCCGCCCGCATGATTCAACATTCCCTGACCACAGTACGCGGCTGCTCAGGCAACTGTTCCTTCTGTGCCATCACCCGTCACCAGGGCCCGGTCATTACCAGCCGCAGCAAGGACTCCATCGTCCGGGAGGCAGAGAATGTCAGTACCATGGAGAACTTCAATGGGACCATCAGTGACCTTGGTGGCCCCACGGCCAATCTCTATGGAGTCACCTGCCGCATCGGTTCCTGTAAAAAACACGATTGTCTCTTCCCCAAGGTCTGTAAAAATCTCCAGATCGATGAGGAGGCCATGCTCACTCTCCTGCGCAAGGTCTCATCTCTGCCTGGGATTCGTCACGTTTTTATCTCATCCGGCCTGCGTCTGGAGCTGCTGATCAAAACACCGGATCTTTTCAAAGAGATTATCCGCGCCCACACCCCCGGTGCTCTCAAAATTGCCCCTGAGCATACAGAGCAGGAAGTTCTGGAGCTGATGCACAAAGAGTCCCATGATCAATTAAAAACATTTCTGCAGCTGGGCCGGAAACTGGCCCGCGAGTTGAAGAAAAATATCCGGTTCACCCCCTACATTATCTCCGCCCACCCTGGCTGCAGAGAATCCCACACTGTAAACCTGGCCCAAAAGCTGCAACAACTCGGTCTGGAACTGAGACAATTTCAGGATTTCACCCCTACTCCCGGGACCCTTGCCACTGCCATGTATTTTACCGGTCTGCACCGGGATACGGAAAAGCCTATTTTTGTTGCCCGGGGCCAATCAGAGCGCATGAAACAACGGCGTATTCTTGAAAAACTCCTGCGCACGAACAATCCTACTCAACGGAAGAGTTGTCCCAAAAAAACAAAAAAAGGCCGATTGTGACATACAAATCACAACCGGCCTTTTTTTTCAATACGTGCGACCGCACTCAGTAATTAACCGCTTCAGCCGCTCTTAGGTGGCTTTGGAGCCTCTTCGCCATCTGTTTTCTCGTCTTCGTCTTCTGCAGCGCTACCTGCGCCACTTGCTCCGCCACTGCAGCCACTGGCTGCCGGCGCTGCCTCTTGAATCTCTGTCGTTACTTCTTCTACGGCTGCTTCTCCTGCAGCTGCTTCTTCTGCGGCTGCTTCTTCGGCGGCTGCTGCTTCTACGGCTGCTTCTTCTACTTGTTCTTTGACGCTACCTGCGTCAGTTGGGGTCCCGCCTCAACCACTAGCGGCTTTTGCCCCACCGCCTCAGCCACTGGCCCCGCCGGCACTTCCGGGAACGGAAATACCACCGCCGGCCAACAGGCCCACGACTCCGATTCCGGCAAGGATCTTTTTCAGTTCCTTTGTGTCCATGGTTCATTCTCCTCTATTAGAGACAAAAAATAAGTCCTTTTCCCTGTGAAAAAGACAGGATACAGACAGTCTATATCGACTGCACCTTCTATTTAAAAATTCTATCACAACGTTTCACATTGTGTCAAAATATTTTCCCCACAAGTATCGTCATTCATCAAGGTCATCTACAGAAAAAGTTACAATATCCTCAAGATTGTCCTTTCCCAGCAAAAGCATAAACAGCCGATCCAGGCCCATGGCAATCCCGG
This sequence comes from Desulfocapsa sp., assembly GCA_021737265.1. Taxonomy (GTDB): domain Bacteria; phylum Desulfobacterota; class Desulfobulbia; order Desulfobulbales; family Desulfocapsaceae; genus Desulfocapsa. Next base: position 10,876 of record JAIPEF010000063.1, read on the forward strand.
CCGCCTGGTCAATCGAACCAAGATCTTCCAGGAACTGTTCAGGCATTTTTCTGTTGTCCGACCCCATCTTTGCATACTCCTCCTCAAATCGACTCCGCTGCAGAACAGGGTCGGTCAACTCGGAAAAACCATTGGCCAGCTCCACGCCTGAGACATACAGTTCAAAACGTTCCGCCGCATTGGACTGACCCGGTTTCGGACGCGCAAGGGACGCAAGTTCCAAGGGGTAATCATAGAGAAAGGTGGGTTTGCCTTGTCCCAAATTCGGCTCCACATTTTCCACCAGCAGCTGATCAAACTGGTCCTGCTCAAGAGCCTTACGGGCAGAGACTGAACAGTACTGTTGAAAGGCATCTTCCACAGTCAGTCGTTGCCATGGCAGATCGAGCTGGACGGGAAAAGTGCAACCAGTCATTGCTGATCGTAAATATGCAAACAACTTTTCACAATCTTCCATCAGATCCATATAGTCTGCATCCAGGCGATACCATTCCAGCATGACAAACTCCTCCAGGTGCAGACGGCCACGCTCCCCACTCCTGAAACAGTGACAGATCTGAAAAATCTGCTCACAGCCTGCCGCAAGCAGACGCTTCATATACAGTTCCGGAGAGGCTTGGAGAAAATGGGTTCCCGAAGGAATGGGAAGGATGTTCTGTTCAGGGATGACAAGGGGCTGGCGGATGGGAGTATCCACCTCGAGAAAACCCTGTTCCTGGAAAAAAAAACGAATCGCCTGAAAAAAGGCTGCACGAAGATGCAGCCCTTTCTGATCAAGCATGGAAACTCTTACTCTTTGACCCGGGTTACATAGTCACCGGTACGGGTATCAATCTGGATTTTGTCCCCTTCAACAACAAAGGGCGGCACCTGAAGCACATAGCCGGTCTCCACGGTTACCGGCTTGGTATCATTACCGGAAGTGTCACCTTTGGCCCATGGTTCTGCCACAGTAACCACGAGATTCACAAAAATCGGCAGGGTTACATCAATGGGTTTCTCATCAAAAAAGAGAACATCCAGGTCCATATTGTCCTGCAGGAAGTTAACATTTTCACCAAGCTGCTCTTTGGTAATGAAGGTCTGTTCGTAACTATCGGTATCCATGAAATGGTATTCATCTCCCTGGTTATACAGATACTGCATTTTCCGTTCTTCCAGAGCTGGTTTTTCAAATTTCTCATTAGAGCGATAGGTCTGGCTGAACTGATTACCGGTAATCATGTTGCGCATCTTGCAGCGATAGAGAGACTGCCCCTTACCGGGTTTAGAAAACTCAAATTGAGTTATAATATATGGCTGACCATCAATTTGTATCTTAAGCCCTTTTCGCAAATCAGAAGCACTGTACATAATTTTTCTCCATCAGATCCCGCTTCTCCGGGAGGCAGTTTATTCTAACACCGGCAAACAGAAAGTAAGCCGGGATAAGTACCTTAACCAAATTATTTTCTACAAAAAAAAACAAGGAAATAATTTATAAGGTACTAAAACAAAAACATAGTTTTCCATGAAAATCTGTTATTATACCCACGGCAACGCCTCTTTGGCAACCCATAAAATAGAGAAAGCCCAGGGGATTTGACCGAAGGCTGCAGGGAAAGCAATGGGGAGACAAACAATAGACAAAAACAAACCGCAACCAGATGACACGGCATGGTTCAGGGATGGCCTCCTTGCCTCATGGCCCATCTGCTTTGGCTATATCCCCATTGGATTAGCCCTTGGTGTACTTGGGAATCAGGCAGGAATTCCGGTCTGGGCAGTGACCATGATGTCCATTCTTGTTTTTGCCGGTTCTGCCCAGTTCATCTGTGTAGCCATGCTGACAGCCGGCGCCTCAGGCTGGTCGATTATCTTCACAACATTTGTTGTGAACCTGCGCCACATTTTGATGAGTTCGGCCGTCGCTGTCCATTTGAACGGGGTACGACGTCTCTTTTTAAGTTTTTTCGCCTATGGGATTACAGATGAAAGTTTTGCTGTGAACATGGCGCGGTTCAGGGAGAAAAACTGGGATCCCAAACGGGCAATTACCGTCAACCAACTGGCTAACCTGGCCTGGGTTACCGCAACTACTGTCGGCGCGCTGGTTGGACAGTTTATCCCAAGAGGGGCCTTCGGTACCGACTATGCACTCACCGCCATGTTCCTTGCTCTGCTCCTCTTTCAACTCCACAATGCTGTCTATATTCTCACTGGGATCATTGCTTTAATCTTAGGTACTGCCTGGTACATACTTATCCCCGGTGACAGTTATATCATTGGAACTTCGATTACTGCAGCAACCATTGGCTACTTCTTCAAGCGCTATCGGGAGAAGCAAAAATGAGTTTTCTTGAGTATCTCTTTTTATTTGGCAGTATGGGGCTTGTCACCTACCTTCCGCGCTGGCTTCCTCTCTTTTATCTGGCACATCGAGAGCTACCCAAGTGGCTGATCGACTGGTTGAGCCTGATTCCTGTGGCTATCCTCTGCTCACTCCTTGCCCCTATTCTATTTAGTGACCAGACAACTCGCAGTCTGGAACTCGGCAAGCCGGAATTCCTCGTGGCTGTCCCCACCCTTCTCTTTGCCGTAAAAACGAAAAGCCTCGGGGGAACGGTACTTGTGGGAATGGGACTGTTCCGGCTCTCTGCGTTTCTGCCTATTTAGCCAGTGCCTCTTATAAATTGTATTGAGAAATCATCCCTTGCAAATTGATATCTTTCTCCTCTTGGAATACCCATTGAGTAAAAATGGATATGATGACTTTCTGAATTAAGGGTTCAAACGAGCGATGTAGTAGGCACCTCAACCTGTGCAAACGGGCAAACTGTTAGGACTGCCAAGACAAATCTCTACTGCAATTTAGTAGTTAATTATCAGGTAATCATCCATTCTCCAGAACCACCTTCTCGCAGAACATCTACACCCTGATAATAGTTCTGACCCCGAATTTTTTGAATTTTCCCCGAGTAAATTTTGTACGCTACTCCGGGTCGGGTTGGGGTGCCGGAGTTCTTCTTAACAGAATAGCAGGCAAAAGCATTTTCCAGGGATAGGGTTCTTTGCCAGTTGTAAAATTTAACCGGCTCCCGTAAACGGTCTCGTAGGTGTTGATAACATATGCCCTCACATAATACGAGGTGTTCGGGGAAAGTCCAGTGATTGAGCTGGAAAAACTTCCAGTTGCGGAAACAGGTCCGTGTGTCGTACAGGTATCAGCCGTGGTTGGATTCCAGTGGGTGCTCCAGCAGATGCCATGTTCGCTCAGTTTTGAATCGCCAAGTGAAGTGATTGTTCCGTGGCCAGTCGCACTTGTCGTATTGATGTCAGTGGCATCCTCTGTTATCACTGTTGGCATTTCAGGGTCACGGGTTCTAAAAAATTGGTTCAATCCGTACGCAGTCCCAAAGCTATTTATGGCATATGCCCGTACATAATAACTTGAATCATAAGAAAGTCCCGTCATGGAACTGGTGAAACTCCCTGCCAAAGCAAGATTTCCCTGAGACGTACAGCTATCTGCCGTTGTAGGGTTACGGTACCTATGCCAGCAAACGCCATGCTGGGTAAGGTCTGAATCGCCAAGTGAGGTGATTGTCCCGTTGCCGGTCGCGGTAAGGGTGTCAATCGATGTGATGTCCTCGGTCGTCACCGTGGGCAGTCCATTTTCATTGGAAACGGTAATCCTTACCTCATTTGAAAAGTTGCTTGTACTTGATTCGTTGACTACCGGGTCTATTATGGCTCGGAGATAGTAGGAACCTTCAGTGGTAGGGGCAGTTGTTGTAGCAGTCATGCGAGAAATTGCGCCAGGGATGAGGGAAGGCACTGTATCCGTGTCAAATTCGACCGATGACAGTAGGTACCTCATGGTTGAAGTTTCCGATGTTCCCATTCCTTGATTGATTGCAGTTGCTAAAATGGTGAAGGATTGTCCTGGTGTTAAGGTAGTATCATTCACAGCAATCGAACAGACTAAATCCGGCCGGTCTGGAGTGGCCACTGTAATCATAACTCCATCTGAACATTGGTTGCTCACAACTGATTCATTCACTACAGAATCGATGCAGGCGCCGAACCAATACGTTCCATCGGTGTCAGGTGCTGTTACTGAGGCATTCCCAATTGATGTCGAGCCTGCGGCAAGAGATATCACGACATGTGTTGTCAACTCAGTGTCGGACGTGCTGATAGTCGAATTAGAAGACAGGTAATAACGCATGGTAGTACTATCTGCCGATGCAACTCCCTGATTTTTTGCAGTTGCATAGATGGTAAAGGGTTGGTTTGCGGTCAAAGTTGAACCAGACACTGAAGAATGCGTTATGATTAAATCCGGTTGGTTTACGGCAAGAGGCCAGCCCAGGTCTCTCAACAATCCCCTGGTAACCCTGCCGGGATCATGAATCGATTCACCTCTGCCTATAGCATAAACCATCAACGCGTTTGGCGTGTCACTGAAGGTTGTATCGTCGAGATGCGAATAACTCGATCCAGGGGTCCATGTGGCGGGCGCATATATCTTAACCGGCTGCCGGTCGTTCTCCGCCATTGCTGCTGTACCGTGAAACCATATATCATCGGAACGCAAGGCATCCGCTAGAGAAACGGATGGCAGGGGATATGCAGTGGTATCGATTAGTTGTCTTCCAGAACCATCTTTTATTAATACGTCATAAATGTTTGGGTCATCTGTACCATACCCCCAACTGGCCTCGCCTGTCTCAGACGAAAAATTCATGGAACCGGAAAAATTCAAACCATGGGCTATCTCATGTAATACGACCGTCAGCAGGTCAAATGCATTGGCCGGTGTTTCTCCGCTTGTACCTAAATACCAATTATAGTTACTGTTATAAGTTATATGCATATCGAATGCGGTTGGGTCGAGGTCGGAGCCATGCAGAGCATTCGCCAAGGCTGCTGAATACCAAGTGTCTGGTCTGACAGCCCCTGACCCTGAAAAATTCCTGCTTAAAGGCCCTCCACCGCTTGAGCCAAGAACAGGATTAAACGCTCCTAATTCGCCCCAGCAGGCCTGAATAGTTATGGGAACACTGGAACTGATGATGTTTGCCCAAATATTTGCAGCTACATTGAAAGCTGTTTTTGCATCTTCTGGAAAGGCATAACACTCAGTGCCCCATTTATCAGTGCCGCCATCAGGAATATATGCAATGGAGAAGGTTGCACTTGCCGTTGCAGCCGCTGTTAGCAGGTTGATTGGAGAAGGAACCCTGCGGTGATATGCCTTCGGGGTTGGATCAACTACAATGGCCTTTATGAAGGTGCCATTTGACAGGGTCTTTCTGTCACTGGAAAGTTGTGGGGCAATCTGTTGTGGCAGGTACATTTGTTGCCTTGTCGATGGTGAATCATTAGCTAGTGACAAGGTATGGACGACAATAAAAAAGGTAAAAAATGAAATGCCTAAGCAAAGGGATTTGATTGTACACATAGTTACTTCTCTTGTTCAAAGTTTTGATAAGCTAGTGCATTCAATAATTCATTACTGGTGTGAAAATAAATAAAGTTCCTTTTATTTGAACCAGAAGCCTTCTATCCGCCAAACGAATGTACTCCAAAAAACCCTCAAGATGACAGTTGGTCCTGATAACTTTCAGGGTAGGATTGGAATAATCAAAAATTTCCGGATCTACCTGAAATGTATTCATAAGATATCGCAAGGTATCAACTGTTTCACTCTGAAATGTTACATTCTTAAGTGTTGATGAAATATTTGTACCTTCGATGTAGTAATATTAACATTTCGCATCACCGAGAACATAAAGGTGCAGAACGAAGCAGCGCAGCTTTAATTTGTCCGAGTAATTTCAGGACAACGCCCTTGCCATTTATGTTTTAAAGAATACTCGTTAAGGGGGAAGGAGTGAGGCACGTATTTAATCGCGAGTGGAAACAAATTCTTCCCTTTATTCCACTTCAATTGTGTGACGGCTTCACCTTAAATACCCCGACCTCAACAGAGCTGACTGACACCCTTTGCCCTGCTTCGATGGTATCAACACCCGCATCTTTATCAATCTCAACTTTCCAACTGATTCCCGAATAATGTGTAGAACCAGGTTTTGCTGAACAAATATCACTTTCAACAACAAATTCATACCCGACAAGATCGCTGCTATTATCTTTCCCTACTGGTCGACTATCCTGTAGTTTTTTTAACGGCAACCACAATACGGCAGTAATGATTCCTGCACCGATGCCAGTAGAGGAAACACCCACGATCCATGTTTCCGGTAGCACGTCTATGCTCATCAACACTCCGGTTGTTAAGGCACCTAAACCCGCAAATAAAAAAACACCAGTGGTAAAACCGGTGACAACTTCGATAGCAAGCATCACAAAACCAAACACCAGCCAGAAATCTGGCTGGTGCCCCACAATATAATCAAGAACCATCTCCCCCTCCTAATTTATTGGCTAATGGTTTTGTCACTATTCAATGTATTTATAATGGTCATCGCTTCAGCAACTACATTTGCCGCATTACTATTACCCTCAGATAGCAGCACCACCGTTGAATCCTTAGCAATAGCGCGTTTTGCCTCTATCGCTTTATCCGCAAGATTCAGTTGTATCGCCTTTTGACCCTCCAAAGTATTTGCAACCTTGCCGACCGTATCCAGTGCTTTCGCCTGCGCATCAGCGACGGCGATGATCGCCTGTGCTTCTCCTTCTGCGCGTAGGATTTGTTCTGCCTTATCTGCTTCGGCTGATAATACCTGCGCTTGCTTGGCACCTTCCGCGACATTAATAGCCGACTGTCGATTACCCTCTGATTCCAGAATAGTGGCACGCTTTTCACGTTCGGCTTTCATCTGGCGTTCCATCGCATCCAAAATAGTACGAGGTGGCTCGATATCCTTAATTTCATAACGCATCACCTGCACACCCCAGGGTTCTGAGGCCAGATTTATCGCATTTACAATATTTATATTAAGGCTTTCACGCTCTTCGAAAGTTTTATCCAGATCAATCTTACCGATCTCGCTGCGCATGGTGGTTTGTGCCAACTGTGTGACGGCATACACGTAATCATCAACACCATATGAAGCTTTATATGCGTCGAGTAATTTTAGATACAAAACACCATCGACCACTAATGAAATATTATCCTTGGTAATAGCAGCCTGACTGGGCACATCGTAAGCATGTTCTTTTAGAGACTGGTCATAAGCCACTTTATCAATGATAGGAAAAATTACATTTAGACCGGCAACCATGGTTTTATTGAACTTTCCAAATCGCTCGACGACAATGGCCCGATTCTGCGGCACAAACTTGACTGAGGACTTTACCAGGATGATGGTCAATATAGCCAAGCCTGTCCAAAAGTTAAAAATTACACCCAACAATTCTTCAACACTCATGGTTCGTCCTCATGGTTTGTCCTTTAGTCTGTAAGAATAGCTAATTGGCCATTTAAATTTAGAAGCCAATACCTACTCACTGATCCTAAGCGACGCAGTATGTGAATTAAAGGAGACAGAGGAATTACAATTTAACAACATACTGTAACTGATCAAAATTAAACCCCTTTTGAATTATACGCTGCTTGTGGATAAACTCAATTTGGTGCTTTACAAGATAATTTTTTAATCGGTTTGAGTAATCAGAAAAAAACTTTCCATACCCTCTTGAAATGTGATGTGTCAGTCATCTACGATGATCGTAGATTTACTTATATGCTTTCCTGAAAAGACAACCGTTTGTAGTCAGATACTAATTCTCTGGCAAGTTGCTATTGCCCCTGTTTTTTGAAAAAAAGGTTACTACTTTTCGTCCGAACATCTCCCATATAATATCACACGGTTGTAAATGAATCTAGTGGCAAGATTAACATGAAATGGTAAGTGAGTGGTTGAGATGTTTCCTGAATTATTTCTCAGTGAGCGAGAATGGATTGTCCTCGGAAAAATGAGAGCGGTTGGAATGAGAACCTCACAGTCTATATACGTAATAGATCCTGATTTTTCTTTTAAATTGTAGTGTTACCTGCCTCTATTCTCTGTCATTAGAATCTCTGCTGTCAAGTTTTTCCTTCGATGGTAGCTCCATCAAGGGGTGATTCCGAGAATGG
>JAIPEF010000064.1 GCA_021737265.1 Desulfocapsa sp.
ACTCTTCATCTACTTCGTTGTTGCAAATTTCACTATCATTACGACGTACTCTAGTACGCCGAAATAATAGCAAAATTCACACGCCTCGAATATGAAGCTTTTTACTTAACCATCTGCAATTTGAGGTTTTTACGAGATTATCAAGATTGTAAAATGATAAATGGAATATTTCAGCGTTAATTATTAATTTAAAGATCGTCTTCCTACCATGTTCCTAGTCGTTTGCGCAACTGAATTTGAGCTTCAGCCTCTCCTTGATGCTTATCCGTCAGACCGGAAAGAATGGGCAACTCTGGTCACCGGCGTCGGCATGGTGGAAACCGCCCTTTGTCTGACAAGATTTCTTGAACAGCAGGGTGAACGAATCCATGGTGTGCTCAATATTGGTGTTGGCGGTGCCTATATCCACGAGGGAAAAGGGGGCGCAGGTCTCCTGGAGATATGTCTTGCGGTAGAGGAGATCTTTGGTGATTTTGGTCTCTGTCACCCTGACCGTATTGAACCTCTGGCAGAGCATATTGTATATCGCTCGCACTATCTTCTGGATTCTTCCCTGCTGGAGCAGGCGGCCACTATTTTTAAAAAGAATGGCCTGTCTGTTACCCGTGGGAAATTTGTCACGGTCTGCGGAGTGAGTGCAACTGCTAGTCGTGGAACCATGCTCGTAAAACAGTATGATGCACTCTGTGAAAACATGGAAGGTGCTGCAGTGGCAAGGGTCTGTGAAGCGTATGGTTTGCCTCTTCTTGAAATGCGGACAATCTCCAATTTTGTGGAGGACAGAGACTGTAATCGCTGGAAACTGAGTGAGGCATGCGAGCAGGCGGGAAAGGCTGCGGCCATTCTCCTTAAGGGACTGATAAACGAATGACAACACCACTTTCCATAGGCTATTCACCCTGCCCAAACGATACCTATATCTTTTATGGGCTGACCCATAAGAAGGTGATGCTGCCGGGAATTGAACTGGCCCCTCCTTTCCTTGAAGATGTGGAGACCCTGAACTCCTGGGCCATGGAGAAGAAACTTGATATCACTAAACTCTCCTTTCATGCCCTGGGGCATGTACTGGGTGAGTATTGCGTGCTCTCAGCCGGCTCTGCCCTTGGGCGGGGGTGCGGTCCGCTTCTGGTGGCCCGGTCCGGTTTTGAGCAGACACGCCTTGGTGATGCAAGGGTTGCTATTCCCGGACACCTCACCACCGCAAATATGCTTTTTCGTATGTATGCACCAGCTTCCAGAGAGCTGGTGGAGATGCGTTTTGACGAGATCATGGGTGCCGTAGCAAGCGGTGAGGTGGATGCTGGAGTAATTATCCATGAAGGACGCTTTACCTATGGTGAGAAAGGCCTGGTCTGCATCCGGGATCTTGGCCAGTGGTGGGAGGAATCGACCGGGCATCCTATTCCCTTGGGCTGTATTGCTGCCAGAAGATCCCTTGGTCGTGAGCGGATTGAGCAGATTGACCATGCCATCAGGCAGTCCATCGTCTGGGCAGATGAACACCCGGATGAGTGTCTGCCATATATCCGAAAATATGCCCAGGAGATGGATCCGCAGGTGATGCAGAATCATATCGGCTTGTACGTCAATGAATATTCTAAAGAGTTGGGCAGTGTTGGTATGGATGCCATAGAAACCTTTCTGCGCCTTGGTCGCGAGGCAGCGATACTGCCACCTCTTACCGGAGGGAGGACACTGCAGAGATGAAGCTTTTCACCCCAACTACCGGGCATAAATACTTAGCCATCGGTAACTGTTACTTTTAGACCTCCCCCTAATGGATATAAATACGAGAGTATCTCAGACATGACAGGAATATCCACACCACTGGCCCCCCTTCGTGCCTGCCTGCTCATTGGCGGCCGCAGTTCCCGCATGGGCCGGCCAAAACATCTGATCAGGGGAGAAAATGGACTGACCTGGCTTGAGAACACGGTTAAGCTGTTGACGCCATTCACCGAACAGATTGTCCTCTCAGGCGCTGGTGAGGTGCCGGCCAGCCTTGATTTTTTGATGCGCCTGCCGGATGTCCCGGAAGTGCAGGGGCCGCTCACCGGCATTCTGGCGGCCATGCGCTGGCGGCCTGATGCCTGCTGGCTGTTGCTGGCCTGTGATATGCCCAATATTACAGCAGAGGCCCTTGAGTGGTTGCTGGCCACTAGGCGACCCGATTCCTGGGGAACGGTTCCACGTTTACGGGATGATGGCTTCCTGGAACCCCTGCTTGCTCTGTATGAACCACAGGCTAAAGAATATTTTGAAAAACTCTGTTGTTCCGGGAGCTTTCGAATATCCATGGTGGCCAGACGATCAAAAATTCACACACCGGTGGTTCCGCAATCACTGTCCCGGGCCTGGAGCAATATCAATACACCGGACGAACTCTCCCTGTCACTGTTGTAGTATTGTCAATATATCTTTGGTTCCAGTCTTTGTTAGAACCCTGCGGCGGAAAACCCTATCTTTATTGCTGCCAGGTTACTGCCTATGGCAATTCTGGTAGGGACCTGCATAAAAGAGATCATAATAGTGGGAGGAGTTGTTCTCTCCAAAATGATATGTTCCCCATTTTTTCTGACCAATCATCGTACGTTAAAATGTTGTATATAGGAAGCAGGAGACGGGAAAATTGCTGTCGAAGCACTAAGGGAACGACTTGAAAAAAGTTGGTAGGCAGGTGTCAAGAACCACAGGGCAACGAAGAAGTTAAAAGCCACTCTCTTTCCATAAAGTGAATATATATGCTACATTATTTGTGTGAGGTTGATTCCTTCAGTCAAGGTGGCCCTTAATCTTTGTAAAAGGAAGTGGTGTATGCGTATTGATTCCGGAAGAATGATCCCCGATTTTGACCCTCACTTCAAAATCTTCCATGAACTGATGCCCTTCAAGGTTCGGGAGATTTTACTGGTTTCCAGCCCCTATGATGCCTTTATCATGGAAGAAGATGGGTCGCTTGCCACCAGGATTGTCAGCGAGTATCAGGGGTTGAACCTCAGTGGTGCTCCCCGCATTACCCTGGTTTCATCCGGTCAGGAAGCCCTTGAAATAATGAGACGGCAGTCCTTTGACCTGGTCATTACCATGCCCAATGTTGGTGGCATGAATGCCTTTACCCTCGGTGCTGCAATCAAGAAAACCCATCCTCTGCAGCATGTTGTTCTCATAGCCCACAGTCTTCGCGGCATATACCCCCTGCCCGAAAGGGTTGATTGCCAGTCCATTGACAATATCTATCTCTGGTGTTGTGAGGTCGACCTGCTTCTGTCGCTGATCAAGAATTTTGAAGATCATGTCAACGTTGATGTGGATACTGCTCGGGCCATGGTACGGGTGATTATCATGGTGGAAGATTCTCCTGTCTACAGATCTATCTTTCTCCCTTTTTTGTATCATGAGGTGGTGCGTCAGACCCAGGCCGTACTTGATGAAAGTCTTAATGAACCCCATCGGTTGCTTCGAATGCGGGCAAGGCCAAAAATTCTTTCTGCGATCAACTATGAAGAGGCAATGCTCCTGTATGAGACTTATAAACCCTATGTTTTTGGCATAATATCTGATGTCCGATTTCCCCGGCGCGGAAAGATGGATCCTGAGGCGGGGGTGCGCCTGCTGGAGTCTATTCGGGAAGAGGCTCCGGACTTACCCATGCTGATGCTTTCTTCAGAATCTGTCAATAGACAGCGTGCCGAAGCCATCCCTGCAGTTTTCCTTGAGAAAGATTCCCCTCTGGTCAAGGCTGAAATACATTCATTTTTTTTGAATTATCTTGGTTTTGGTGATTTTGTTTTTCGACTGCCTGACGGAACTGCCATAGCCCATGCCGCAAATCTCCATGAGTTTGAGCAGCAGTTACGCAAGGTACCCTCGGAATCGATTCGTTACCATGCACAAAACAACCACTTCTCCAATTGGGTTATGGCTCGAGCAGAGGTGGCCCTGGCAACCCGTCTCCACCGGGACCATGTCAGCGGAATTAAAGGCTGTTCAGATCTGAGAGATGATATTGTCTTTAAGGTACATTCACTTCGTAAGTTGCGACAGCAGGGTGTTGTGATCAGGTTTTCCCGTGAACATTTTGATCCGGAGATTATGGATTTTGTGAAAATAGGGAAGGGTTCGATGGGAGGAAAGGGGCGCGGTCTGGCTTTTACGTGGATGCAGCTTCAGCAATCGCGGGAGACTCACAAGGTCCTGGCGGAGAACAATGTAACCCTGCCCAAGACCTGTGTTTTGACAGCGGATGGCTTTGAAGATTTTATCAGAGAGAATGGTTTGCATATGGATGAGGATGCCTCTGATGATGCCATCAGTGAGCTTTTTCTGGCAGCAAAGTTGCCGGACTGGTTGAAGAAAGATCTGCGACTGTTTCTCTTCAAAGTGAGATATCCCCTTTCTGTCCGCTCATCCAGCCTCCTTGAAGATGCCCATTTTAGGCCATATGCGGGTTTGTATTCCACCTATTTTGTTGCTAATAATCACTCGTCTCTAACTGTGCGTTGTCAACAACTGGAAGAGGCAATCAAACTCGTCTATGCCTCCACCTGGTTTGAAAACCCCCGCTCCTATTCCAGAATATCGGAAAAGGGCCGTGAAGATTCCATGGCAGTTATTATTCAGCAGGTTGTGGGACAGGAGGCTGATGGCTATTGGTACCCCCATATTTCAGGGGTCGCCCAGTCACATAACTACTATCCGGTAATGAAGATGAAAGCGGATGAGGGGATCTGTCATATTGCCCTTGGTTTCGGCAAGACAGTGGTTGAAGGGGAACGCTCTCTTCGTTTTTCTCCGGCCCATCCCAAGCGTCTTATTCAGTTTTCCACGGTGGAGGATATCCTGCAAAACTCCCAACGTCAGTTTTATGCACTGGATATGAAGCATTCAAAACAACTGGATAGGGAGGGTTCCAATCTGGTCAGACGGGTGGTTCAGGATGCGGAAAAGGAGGAGGCTGTGCAGCTGCTTTCTTCAACCTATATTCCTGAAGAACATCGAATACGTGATTCAGCCATGCTTGGGATTAAGATCATCACTTTTGCAAGTATTTTGAAACATAAACTCTATCCCCTGCCTGAAATTCTGCAGGAACTTCTCGAACTTGGCAGGCTGGGAATGGGGTGTGAGGTGGAGATTGAATTTGCAGTGCGCCTGGATAAGAATATTCGAAAAAGTGAGTTTTGTTTTCTCCAGATGCGGCCCATGGTGGCAGGCGGAGAACAGGATGATGTTGCCATTTGCAGTGGGGATATTGACAATGCCTTTTGTTTTTCCAGGGCATGTCTTGGCCATGGACGTTTTGAAAATATAGCTGATATTCTGCTGGTGAAAGCGGAGAGTTTTGACGCCGGAGCAACCAGAGAGATTGCTGCAGAGATAAATAGTTTAAACGGGAGGCTAAAGGCAGAAGAGCGGCCTTACCTGCTGGTTGGCCCTGGTCGCTGGGGATCGGCTGATCCGTGGCTGGGAATCCCTGTGCAGTGGCGGGATATCTCCGGTGTGGGAGCAATTATTGAGCTGCAGAATGAGCAGCTCCATGTTGATCCGTCTCAAGGAACCCATTTTTTTCAAAACATTACTTCCCTTGGTATCCCTTACCTCACGGTTATGGAAGAAAAAGGTGGAGGTTCCTCGATATGCAGCAGTAAAAAACGTGGAGACTGTCTGCAATGGAACTGGTTACGGGAGAAGGAAATCTATGCTGAAGGTCCTTTTGTCCGCCATATTCGTCTGGAACAACCCTTTGTCATGAAATGTGACGGCAAAGAGGAAGAGGCAGTCTTATATCGAAAAGGTGATGATGGGAAGTGTGCTGAAAAGTGAACGTTACGATTTTTATTATAATAGTACTGCAGGGTAAATGAGATGGAAGAGATAAGCAGCTTGATTAAAAATAAAGACCCGGAACAGCGTGAGTTTCATCAAGCTGTTGATGAAGTAATGGAAAGCGTTAAGCCGGTGCTGGAGAGAAATTCAGAGTACAGACAGCAGGCGGTACTTGAAAGGATCACAGAACCGGAAAGGGTTATCATGTTCCGGGTTCCGTGGATGGATGATGACGGACAGGTTCATGTCAATCGCGGTTTCCGGGTGGAGATGAACTCGGCAATCGGTCCCTACAAGGGGGGATTGCGTTTCCATCCTTCGGTGAATCTCGGCATCATTAAATTTCTGGCCTTTGAGCAGGTCTTTAAAAATTCATTGACCACCCTTGCCATGGGCGGTGGGAAGGGCGGATCTGATTTTAACCCCAAGGGCAAGTCGGACGCAGAGGTTATGCGTTTCTGTCAGGCGTTTATGGCGGAACTCTTCCGCCATATCGGACCAAATACCGATGTGCCGGCCGGTGATATCGGCGTGGGGGCCAGGGAGATAGGGTTTTTATTTGGAATGTATAAAAAGTTGCGCAATGAATTCACTGGAGTACTCACCGGTAAGAGTCTGGACTGGGGGGGGAGCCTGATTCGTCCCGAGGCAACGGGTTACGGGACAGTCTATTTCGCCGCTGAAATGCTGACCACTAAAGGAGAGACTCTCGAAGGGAAGAACTGCCTTGTCTCCGGCTCCGGTAATGTCGCTCAGTACACCACTGAAAAAGTTCTGGAACTGGGAGGCAAGGTGCTGACCCTGTCTGACTCTTCCGGCTATGTCTATGATGAAGAGGGGATTGATCACGATAAACTGGCCTTTGTCCAGCAGTTGAAAAACATCAGGCGGGGGCGAATTGCCGAATATGTGGAAAATTACCCTAATGCCGTCTACACCCCGATTGATCCCGCCCTTGATCATAATCCGCTCTGGCAACATAAGGCCGACTGCGCCTTCCCCTCTGCCACCCAGAATGAAATTAACGGTCAGGATGGCCAACATCTGGTGGATAATGGTGTGAGGCTCATCAGTGAGGGTGCTAATATGCCGTCGGTTCCCGAAGCTGTGGATCTCTTTATTGAGCATGGTTTACTCTATGCACCCGGTAAGGCCGCCAATGCCGGGGGCGTTGCTGTTTCCGGGCTTGAGATGGCACAGAATTCAATGCGCCTCTCCTGGCCAAGAGAAGAGGTGGATAATCGTCTCAAACAGATCATGAAGTCGATTCATAAGACCTGTGTTGATGCCGGTGACAGTTACGGGGTGCAGGGAAATTATGTGGCCGGGGCCAATATTGCGAGTTTTGTGAAAGTGGTGAATGCCATGCTTGACCAGGGACTGGTGTGAGAGGAAAGCCATCTGCTTCGTTGCTGCATTTTTTATTTAATTTCGACGTACCTTAGTACGCCGAAATGATAGTGAAATTTGCAACAACGAAGTAGATGAAGAGTTTTTACGACACCATCACCTTTGCTAAACTTTTAAATCAGTAGTAGATGATCCGGACTCTTTTACTTATGGCCAACTATTTTGCAGATAATGACTGGATACTCTCCGCAGGAATATTTGAATTTGGCCCAGGGTATGGTATATTTTCTCTTTTTCCTGTTTCTCTTTGCAGGCCTTATTCTCCTTCAAAGGGGTATTGAAATAATTCTGATTGGGTTATTTTTTTATCTGGCTTAGCAAACAGAGGGTATGTAGCGCAACCTTGATGCAAAACACGATGAGTCCCTATTCTTCATTTTTACCCAGGTTTTTCAGTGTCTCTATACGATGAACAGTGTGTCCGGGAGTTTGGCCTGCTCGAATCTCAGCTGAATCAATTTTTTGCGGAGATGGCGGTGGACTGTCCCTACCACCTTCCCCATGAAGCCCGTTTTTATCAGGCCCTCTTTTCCCCTCTTTCTGATCGGGTGATGGAACTCTTTTTGGCCTCAGGGTACAGGCGGAATGGGAATTGCCTCTACACCATGCACTGTCCGGATTGTGCGGCCTGTATTCCCATTCGTCTCCATACTCAAGAGTTACAGCTGAATCGAAATCAGCGGCGGGTGCTGCAAAAGAATCAGGATCTGGAGATTGAGTTTGCGCCCCTTGAAGTAAACAGTGAAAATGTTGCCCTCTGCGAAAAATTTCTTGAATCCCGATATCCCCATAAGAACAATAGTGGTAAGTCTTATTACGAGGGTTTTTTCCTCAATCAGATAATTCCTGGCATGGAGATTCGCTATCGCTTGCAGGGGCGCCTGATTGGCAATGGGATTGTGGATGTGGGACAGAATTGGATGAATGCGGTCTATTTTTATTTTGATCCGGACGTGGCGTCCCGTAGTCCGGGAGTCTTTAATATCCTGACACTGGTTGAGACTTGTTTGAAGCTTGATATCCCCTATCTGTATCTTGGATATTATATCAAAGAGGTGCCAGCCATGAATTATAAGGATAGATTTACTCCTCATTATCTCTATCTTGACAGTGGTTGGCAGAAAGGAGAGGGAAGGTAAGAAGGTGTGGAATGTATTGAAATGAAAAAGGCAGGGAAAATAGATGTTGCCCATCCTGTGGGATTGAGGTTATTCTGCGGCACATGTCCTTTCTGTGAGAATTCTGTTCATGGAATAGGAGAATAAACGTTCTCTCTCTTTATGATGGCGTCGTATTTATCCCCCTCAAGGGAGGACTGAAAAGAGTACCCTAACTACCGGGCATAAATACCTATCCATCGGAAATCGAAGTTTTTACGAGTTTATCAAAACTAATCTATGACCACCCAAACCCATTCAATTGTTGCCCTGGTCGGTCGCCCCAATGTGGGCAAATCGACCCTGTTCAACCGTATAACCCGCTCCAGAAAGGCCCTGGTTGACCCCACACCGGGTGTTACCCGTGATCGTCATTATGAAAAGGTCATGTGGAATGATAAGCTCTTCATGCTGGTCGATACCGGTGGTATTGAAGATGCCGGCGGGGATGCCATGGGCGGGCATATCCGTGACCAGGCACTGGCTGCCATTGAAGAGGCGGATATCATCCTCTTTTTGCTTGATGGCAGAGAGGGTGTGACTCCTGCTGATAAGGAGGTGGCCAATCTCCTCCGTCGCACTGAAAAGACCATATTTTATGTGGTCAACAAGGTCGATGGGCCGAAGGAGGAAATGGAAATCCTGCCACAATTTTATGAGTTGGGTGTTGACGAACTATGGGCCCTGTCTGCCGAGCATAAATACGGTTTTCCTACCTTAATGGATGCGTTGGAGGAGAGTCTGCTTTCATCTGATGATACTATTGAATTACCGGAAAACACAGTCAAGGTAGCGTTCTTTGGTCGCCCCAATGTGGGGAAATCTTCCATGATTAACCAGATCCTTGGCCAGGACCGCATGGTGGTCTCTTCAGTTTCAGGTACCACCCGTGATTCTGTCGATACCCTGCTCAGTCACGGGAACTATAACTACCTGCTCATCGATACAGCAGGGATCAGACGCAAAGGTAAGACCAAGGAAAAACTTGAGAAATTCTCCATTTTAAAGGCTTTGGCCGCCCTTGAGAAATGTGATATTGCTGTTGTCTTGATCGATGCCGATGAAGGAATCACGGAACAGGACACCAAGGTGATCGGCTATACCCAGGAACAGGGCAGGGGGTTGATTTTACTGGTTAATAAGTGGGACCTGATTAAAGACGACAAAGAGCGGCAGCAAAAGCTCATGGCTGAAATAGCCCTGGCAGTTCCCTTTGTCGGCTTCGCGCCATTGCTCACGGCCTCGGCCCTTACCGGCTACGGGATTAAACGTCTCTTTCCAACCATAGGGTCCGTATTTCGGCAGTTTACTGCCAAGTTCCCCACGTCAGCCCTGAACAGACTGCTCCAGGATGCAGTGGAGGCTCATTCACCTCCCATCTATAAGAATAAGCGTCTCAAGTTCTATTACACCTCCCAGGTTGGCAGCAGACCGCCAAAATTTGTGATCATGAGTAATAGTTCTAAAGGGGTGCATTTTTCCTATGAGCGCTATCTGGTCAACAGGTTCCGTGAGGGATTGGGGCTGGACAAGGTCCCTTTGCAGTTATTTATTCGCGATAAAAACAGAGAGAAGAAACAGAAAAAGTAAGATTTTTAACAGCAGACTCTGTTTT
Organism: Desulfocapsa sp.; assembly: GCA_021737265.1. GTDB lineage: Bacteria > Desulfobacterota > Desulfobulbia > Desulfobulbales > Desulfocapsaceae > Desulfocapsa. Next base: position 10,012 of record JAIPEF010000064.1, read on the forward strand.
GTATAAAGTGAAGAGGGTAAGCTGTTCTTTTAGCCTACAAACCTGAACCGCTCTCTGAATTTTTTTTTACCTATTCTTTACCATGTCTCCTCTGATCATTATTATCGCCATTCTGGCCCTGACCTTTGCTCTCCTGATATTCAGTAAGATTCCTCCAGCAGCGGTGTTTATCGGGGCGTTGACTCTGACCATCACCTTCCAACTGGCACCACTGGAAGATTCTCTGAAAGGCTTTAATAATCCTGGGGTGTTGACCATCGGTGCCCTGTTTATGATTGCCGCAGGCATGTATTCCACCGGCGCCATCTCCATCCTCAGTGAAAAGCTTATCGGACGCCCACGTTCAATACTGAAAGCCCAGTTGAAAATTCTTCCCCATATTGCCTTCGGCTCAGCTTTTTTAAATAATACACCACTGGTTGCTATGATGATCCCTGTGATCAGGGATCTTTCCAGAAGCTGTGGGCTGGATGCAAAGAAACTCTTTATTCCATTGAGTTATGCCTCCATCCTCGGGGGGACATGCACCCTGATTGGAACTGCAACTAACCTGGTGATTGCAGGGCTGGTGAATGAAACGCTGGAGCGGGGTGCTACGGATCTGCCCCATATGGTTCCGGTTGGCATGTTTGACCTCTCTTTAGTCGGCGTACCTGTCACCATTGCTGGGCTAATCTTTCTGGTGACTGTGGGGAAGCACCTGCTCCCCACCTCTCCTCCTTCTCTGGTAGTTGATGGAGTAGCCAGGCGGAGACTGTTTCGGGTGGAACTGGCCGTGAAAGACGGCAGTCCGCTCATTGGCAAAACTATGGATGGTGCAGGACTCGTGAAGAGCGATGGCTTTTCCCTGATCTGTTTTCTCCGCGACGGGATAAAGATTGAGAGCAGTCCCGGAACCCGTCTTGCTTCGGGGGACAGCATGGCCTTTTCAGCAGATATCGACGGGGCAAAAACCCTGTGGTCCACCATTGGCCTCTCCCCTCTCTACTCCACCAAAGAGCAGAAGGTTAAACGTCATCGCCATCATCTGGTTGAAGTTGTTATTTCCAGGAGAAACAGCATGCTCGGCCACCAGATTGGTGAAATTGAAAGTAAAGAGCGAAATTTTGAGGTGTGGCTGGTGGCCTTTGCCAGAGGGGCAGCTGCCATGCATTATCCTTTGAAGGAGACGGTGATTCAGGCAGGTGATGTTGCCTTGTTGGAGGTAAAGGATACCTTTTTTTATCGCAACCGAAATGAAATCGAGTTTGCAATGACCAAGAAACTTCGTGGTGCCCGTATTCAGAGGACTGATAAGGCCCTGATCGCATCCATTATTACCGGCATCATGGTATTTTCTGTGACCTTTGGTTTTATGAGTATGCTGAACGCAGCACTGCTTGCAGCAGGAGGCATGCTTCTTGCTGGCTGCATGACCCTTCAGGATGCCGGTCGATCTGTAGATTTTGCCACTCTCATGGTCATTGCCTCGGCCATGGGTTTGGAGTCGGCAGTGACTGCCTCAGGACTGTCTGCATACATTGGGGAATTTCTGGGGATGCTGGGCGGGGAGAGTGCTTATATGGCACTGGCAGTTGTTTTTCTTGGCTGTATTCTTATGGATGCCATGGTCACCAATGTCGCCTCAGCGGTTTTCATGTTTCCCATTGCCATGACCATAGCTTCCTCTCTTGAGGTCAGCTTCATGCCCTTTGTGATAACGGTTATGGTAGGAGCTTCCTGCAGTTTTATTTCACCTGTGAGTTACCAGACGAATCTTATGGTCTATGGGCCGGGAGAATACAGCTTTGGTGATTTTGTGAAGGTTGGTGTGCCGCTTTCCATATTAGTCGGTATTGTGACTGTTTTCCTGACACCGGTCTTTTTTCCTTTTTATATCTGAATATATTGCTCAGATACAGAAAAGGCCTTTATATACCACAAGACTATTTTCTACCGCCTGATCAAATTATTCCCCTTCCTGGGGGGTGCTCTCTTCCCGGGCTGCCAGGGTCCTTCTCCGGTTGTCGTTGACAAATTTTCTGATGAGGGGTCCCACTGTGAAGTTCCTTTCTTTGATGGCGTCGTAAAAAGCTCCATTGCTTACGCTTTCACCGTATCCCGTGAACCAGTGTCTATTGTGGGCTATCCCTGTGGCGTAACTTGTTGTAATACTATTGAGTATCGTATGGTGTTGTTATATCGCCGGTTCTGTCTTTGTCTGCTTGATGGTTGACATGACGGCAGTGACCATGGAGGCCACATCGGTCAAGTTGGCCGGTAGAATCATGGTATTGTTTTCCTGGGCCAGCTTTCCAAATTCCTTGATGTATGATTTCCATATGATTCCTTGTGGTGTTGGAGAAGATTTGTTGTACTTTAGAAAAGAAGAGCGTATCCTATTGACTAATTGTATGAGAAAGGAAAACAACAGTCAAATGGAAGCAGAAGGGAAAATGATTTTTCAAGTTCCCCTGAAGCAAAGGAACAGTTGGTTGTTCAATCCAAACCCAGATAAACGGAATACTTTGCACCTGTATGAGCAACATGAAACTCCCCTCAAGAGAACCGGCTATCCGGCTGGTCATGCAACCCAAGTACACTAATCCGGACGGGGATATCTTCGGCGGGATTATTTTATCTATGATCGATGAAGCGGCTGCGGTGGAGGCCCAGCGCCAGGCCCACCATCGTTATGTGACCGTGGCCATGGATTCTATCCAGTTTCATCGTCCGGTTCGGGTGGGGGATATTGTCAGCCTCTGGTGTCAGACCGTCAAGATAGGCAAGAGTTCCGTCAAGATACACATTGACGTCTGGGCCAACCCGAGGCGCAGCGCTGAGGAGTACAAAGTAACCGAAGCCACTGTGACCATGGTGGCCATTGACGAACAGCATAATCCGATATCTGTTTTCAACGAAAATCAGATATAATCCGCTTCCCGTTGTTTGTTTCTTGTCCATCATAAGAGCTACATATCATTGGCACGGTCATTCACGTTATGAGATTCTCCTCATTCAGCTGATAACTCTTCTGTTTCTTCTTCTCCCCCAAGCTCCACCGTGTAAAAAATGTCTGCAGCGTTACTGTTTGTTGCAGTAGTGGTTTGGATATGGATCTTGCGGTTTAAACGATATCGGGCAATAAACCCACTGTCACCTGTTGTTACATCTGTACCCACAGATATGGACAGTTTGTTGTTAATCTGGCGGCCAATGGACAGCTTGGTTGATGATCCTGCATTCTCTGGTGCTGACCCAGTGAGGAGGTAGGAAAGTGTCTGACTCTCAGGCATGGGAGGGTTGGAGAATGTTGTTATTCTCGGTTTGCCGACAGGGCCTATGGCAGAGATTCCAGCAACGATATTCCCAACGGTTCGGGTGGCGCGAAGATTAATTCCAGGTTGGGTCAAGGGCCCGCCGGGGAATGAAATAACGCCTGTTTGGATTTCCAGATCCTGGCCATAGGCCCGGTAACTTCCCTGTTTAATATGGAATGCACCGCTGCCCTGTATCTGCTCTTCTGGTTCCGCAGTCATGGTCAATTGGCCGTCAATAAAGGCGTTGAATCCCAGGCCTACAAAATGGACATCATTGCCAAGTGTTACTTTAAGCTTCATCTTCAGGGGTGAAGTTGGAACCTCTTCTTTTTTCTCCTGGAGAATAACCACATCTGGAGAGGTGGTTTCAGACCCTGGTGGTAATTCCCGAAGCAGGACTTCCGCCCTTGGTATGGTAGCTGTTCCTGAGAGGCTTATGGTACCATTTTTCTTTTCCAGGAGCAGGTCAGAGTTAAGAAACACCTGACTCTCTGGTAGATTTATCAGTCTGAAGTTATCACTTTTTAGGGTCAAACGGAGCGGCCAGTTTTGTCCGCTTTCCAGGATGGCTTTGCCGTCAAGTTCCATGTAGCCTTTCGGGGAATTAAATTTTCCGCTGAGGCGAACGCCTGTATTGTCAGCCAGAATATCCATTGTTGTGTCAGTGAGATCAAGCCCTGCCGCAGGGATTAAGACATAGGGTATGTTGATTATCCCCTTGCCGTTGATATCGGGGTGCTCCAGGGTCCCCTGTACCGTAAAGTCCATAGCGATTGCTGCGTTGAGATCCTGGATAGCCGGTATCAGGGCTTCCACTGTGTCAAACTTTTTGGCATCAATAAACAGTTTGCCATCCAGCTTTGCCTTACCTCCGACGCCTGTCTGTAAAAGATCAGGTGATTTCAAGTTGCCACTGATTGTGTTGGAGTCAACGCTGAGTGAAAAGGCTGCATTCAGACCATCTTCAGCCACATGAAGGATTAAATTCATCCCCTGGTGGGGGAGATGTTCTTCGCCCATGTCTGTGAGGTAGGTAATGGTTCCAGGTGTGATTTCTGCGCTTACATCAGCCAGGAGTTTCTCCTCCATTTTTGCATCAGCCTGGAGAGAAAACATCCCATCCAGATTTTCCACCGTCTCCGGGAGCCATGGAGACAGCCAGGCCAGGGGAAATTGACTAATCTGGACATTGCCCTTGGTGTCTGAGTTGTCGCTGTTCCATGATCCGCTGACACAGATATCTGTTTGACTTCTTCCGAGACACATCCTCTCCAGGTTGGCCGCAGTTGGCCCGGCAGTGACTGCCGCAGGTTCCTGTAGTTGCCAGGCACCAAAGTCGGTGGTGTTGATGTTGAATCTGTCCAACATGCCATGCCATTGTTCCTGCAGGTAGCCGCCATTGAGGCCAAGGGTGATCTGTGCAAGGTCATGATTTGCCAGGAGTTGAACAGTGTGTTCTTCCATTGTGCCGTTACCCTGTAGTGCAAAGTCGGCTAGCCGATTCTCTCCTGAACTCAGGTTTGTTCCTGACACATCCAGGCTAAAGGCCTTTTTCCCGCTCAAGTCCAGATCAATATCGGCCTGAAGCTGTTCCAGGCCGAGGTGGGGAAGAGTAATGGCTGAGGCGGATAAGTCTACGGTGAGTCGGGGGTTACTCATCTCCCCTTGGACCGATCCTGTAGATTGAAGTTGGCCCCCACTTTCAGGGAGCAGGTCCGAAAAATCAACCACATCCGCCTTCCAATCCAGTGTGGACTCGTTGCCCAATGTTCCCTGGGCTGTGAAAACAGCATCTCCTGAAGAGAGGTGCAGGTCATTTACCTGAATAGTGTCCGGGGTGATATGTATCTGGCCCTTTCCTGTAACAGGTAGCTGTCTGAGAATACCCTCCACATACTCCAGTGCCACATCGGTTACCACTCCAGCTTCTTCTATGGCACCCCTGGTTTGTATCAGCCAGTTCAGTTTTCCAGGCCACTGTGAGTATTGTATCCCGGGGTTAATGTTGGTGGCATCTGTTTGCAGTTGCCATTCGACAGCAGGTGACCATTGCACCTTTCCACCGACGTTTACGACACCTTCGAGAAGGTTGGCAGTGAGCCGCAGGTTATTAACGCTTTTCGTGTTTCCCTCCGCAGTGAGCTGCAGAATTGCTTCAGGGATGCCACTCCCGGACACCTCTGTGTTCATGGTCAGATGATAATCATCCACACTGCCGGTAAGGGCTAAGTTCCCCCTTGTTGATTGGTATTCGGCTTTTCCTGCCAATAGCGGCCATTGGAATTCCTGCCAGCGGAGAGTGAGATCCAGGGGGCCGTCAATGTCGGCTGTCCCACCAAGTTCAATGAGCGCCGGGGTGTGTGCATGCATAAGTTTTAGCTGATTTACCGTGATCAGCAGTGTTTCAAGATTTGCCTGGACATCAAGCTCGGCATCCCAGTTGAACTCGGCTCCGGTGTCGTCACGCATGGCAAGTGTTGCTGTAAGGTCTGCATGTTGCAGATTGCCACTGCTTTGCACTACTCCTGTCAGTACTCCGGCTATTTCAGGGCTGAAAAGGGCCGGAAGCAGTTCTTTTATCTCAATGTGTCCCTGCCAGGTCAGAGCATCAATGGGTTGCATGACTGTAAGGTTTAACTCAGCGCCGATATCACCACTGATTTTTTCTTTGATGAGCAGTTTCTGTAAATCACCCTCATACTCTCCAAGGAGTTTCAGGGAAGGCAGCTCCGGATCAAGGGTTTGCAGGTTTGTTGTCAGCTGTAAGGGGTAGTTGCCAGTCGGGGTTACAACACCCTGCATTTGCAGGGTAGCCTCAGCCATGGCAATGTCTAGCTCTTGCAGCTGTATACCATCCTTGTCCCAGAAGAGGGCCAGGCCGGCCTTGTCAACGGTGAGCGGCTTGGCGTCAGGTGCAGAGAGAAAGACGAAGTTCTCTATCTGAAGTCTTTCGATGGTCATAGTGACGGGGAGGGACAGTTCAGGCAGAATCAACGGTTTGCTCTCTTCAGCTTCAGGCTCATGCGGCTGAGGGATGGCAGTATAGAAAATATCCTCTGCACTGAGTTCAAGAATATGGAGGTGGAGGCGAAGCAGATCGGTGGATTTCCAGTCCAGCACCAGGCGGCCAATTTTTGCCTTGCCACTGGAACTCTCAAAGAGGATGTCTGTCAGTTCGATGCGATCCAGCACCTTCCCGCTACTGGAGCCAATGTGCAGGTCGCCGTCCAGCTGTTTTTCGGCCTGTGCCACAAGGAAGTGTGTTCCACTTTCAGTATCGAGCAGATAGAAGCCAGCTAGAAACAGCAATAATGCAAGGCCGGACAGACCTGCGACTATGAGCACAATCCGTTTTTTCACAGGGTTGCCCCAAAACCAAGGTGAAAATGATAGTCGCCAATATCCGGTTGTTCACTGAGCGGCCAGGCCAGGTCTATCCGTAAAGAACCAAAGGGTGCCAGCCAGCGGAAGCCGACTCCTGCACCAACGTAGGTGTGGGTGAGTTCATCGTCATAGGCATTACCTGCATCCACAAAGCCTGCAAGCACCCAGGACTCGGTAACTCTGTGGTCATATTCAAAGCTGTAGGTAAGCACGTGCTTTCCTCCCATAACGATCCCCTCATCATTTACAGGGCCCAGAGATTCATACGTGTAGCCTCGAATAGAAGAATCGCCTCCTGCGAAAAATCTTAATGATGTCGGGTAGAGGTCGAAGTTGTCGACCCAGGTGGTACCGATCTCCAGCCGTGTTGCAATACGTCCGTTTTCTCCAAACCCCAAGAGATACTTCCCTTTCAGGTGCAGACGGCCATAGCTGGTGTCGGAGAGTAATGCCTCTAATCCGCCACGAAGATCGCCAAAGAGATAATGACCCTGCTGTGGAAACATCTCCTCTTCCATGACGGAAGACCGTGCTGTTCCACCCAGGGAGAGCAGGTTTGTCGTCTGTCTTGGATTGAGGTCAACATTGAAAGTTTCACTGGAAGCCAGGATAAATCCCTTGTAAAACCTGGTGTCTTCAATGTTTCTTCTCACAAAGGCCGTCTCCAGACCCAAGGTGTTGCTGTCAGTACTTGGTGTTTCCTCATACTCATAAGAGGCTGTGGATACCCATCTGTCAGTGAGAGGCCGCAGTACTGGAATGAAGTACTGTCCTCTCATGGTACCTTCTATTGGAGATAACTTGAAATACACTTCAGAGTGATGACCGTGACGATTTACCAGGCGATCCGTCCACAGTGCCGATCCGCGAACACCGACATCCGTCTCATAGCCAATACCAAACGAAAACTTATGAGGGGCAATCGGTTTCAGCAGGACATCCAGTGGTACCTGCTGGTCAACGGCCTCGTTGAATAATGGTTGTATGGTGACTTCCCGGGCATAATTGCTGCCAATCAGATTTTGTTGGAACTCCAGTAATGCCTCATATGAATAGGGCTCTCCCCGGTTAAGGGTGATATAGTGTTGCAGCAGGTCGGGATCCAGGAAATCCTGTATAAATCTGACATCTCCAAAGTAGTAGAGTGGACCGGTATCCATGTGGATTGTCATTTCTGCACTGTTGGTTTCGAGGTCTACCACTACCTCACTGGTGGTGATTTTCGCCTTTGGATAGCCAAGGGACAGTGCATGGTTCAGGAAGTTAATTTTTGCAGCTTCATAATCAGAATGGACAAGCTCTGTGCCGGCTTGGTCAAGATATTCCTTTATGTTTTGTTGGAAAGCAGGATTGGAGGCGCCTTCTCCTGCCCACTGGATGTCCCTTTTGGTGACTTCGACAGGAGGTCCTTTGTCAACTCTGTATGTGGCCCACCACTCCTCCCCGGTACCTCTCTTGGAAGGCAGTAGTGTATCTATGATATTTCCTGTGCTCAGCAACGACAAGGTATCTTTGATCTTCCCTGTGGTCGTTTTTAATGCACCTTTTATTGTAGTTTTAGGTTCTTCACCTTTTGTCTGGGATAATTCAGATTGAATAACGGGAAGATAGTAGCCAAAGGGTTGTAAGGCCTCTCGGATCTCGTCCGGCGCCTGTTCATGAAGTCGTTTCATCCCACGAATTGTGAGATCTTGATCATTTTTTCTTTTCTCAATACCAAGAAAATTGAGTGCATTTTTCTCTAGATGCTCGTCCAGGCCGATTATTTCAACATCAAGAGAAATAGCTGCAGAAGAGAGAGGGAAGAAAAACAAAAAGAGAAGCGTTGCTGTGAAAGCAAGCTGCAGTTGCCGGCAGATATGAATCATGGTTTGGAATAGTAAAAATGCAGGAAATAGTTACGTTTATTATTGCCAGAAACGAGTATACGGCGTAATTCCCCTTAAGTCATTATTTTTTCTGATTACCACTGAAACTCAGCCAGCTTTCAGAGATAGGTGTCATCTCTTGATAAAGATGATATTTCAGGCTGGATTCCCAGAAACACCCTCTGGACAAGCCCGATAAAAGAATTCGGGAATGACAGTCGTGGGCAGC
>JAIPEF010000065.1 GCA_021737265.1 Desulfocapsa sp.
TTGTGAGCAATTCCTCCCCCTCCCTCGGTTATGGTTTGTTGTTGCCGCACCATAACCCCTGGGAGCGCTTTGCCCAAGGTGGTCAATTTTCGGTTAGCACGAGGCCTGTTTTCTGGTCAATTTTAGGTTAGCAAAACCATTTTCCAGTGTATACAATTGTTGGGCTAAGGGATTATTATGAGTGATGTTTTATATACATTTTTATTGTGCTTCATGTCTCAAAATAAATGGACTTACAGGATACTTGTTTCGGCCCAGGTAACCATGTTTTATTTTGGTGTCAGATACAGTATTCATGAGGTTTTGGTGTTTTGTCCAGTAATTGCGTTCTTCACATTTTTGGTTGTTGTTTCAGTTGTATCGTTGCGTCATTGCGGCCATGACAGGGACGGTATGACCTAGTGGTTTGTATATGCATGTGTTTGATTTTTGAACTGGCTGTGGAGGTATTTTTTCTGCGAAAAAAGTTTTGTATTTCACAGTTATTTTATGGTCAGTTCTTTTTTCTTTGATTGATTCTTTATCCAGCAAGTTCTCAATTCTCTGGCCTGGAATTAGAGTCTGGTTTTTAAAAATCTTACTATCGTCAATGGGGAGATTATTCCCAAAGCCAAGGGGTATTTTAGGGGCTGTTTCAATCTCAATAAGTTGGACGGTGAATTCACTTTGGTTATGAATAACAAGTGTATGTTTAATTTCTTGTTCTCGTTTTATTTCTACAGAGACAAATATTTTTTGAGCAGCAATTTTTAATAATGGGTCAATCATAACCATAATATTTCACACCAATTGTTGATATTCTTATTTGGAGCCCAACGTTTGAATTAACCTGAAAAAAGGGGTGCGTATCGAGGTGTGCTAGAATGCCGCAAACTCTGAGCGGGACGGGAAGCAAAGCCAAACCCCTGCCCCCTTTTTTTCAGGTTTAATGATTTGTTATGCAATTACATATTTAACATTTTTCTGGTGAATTTCTGTCGTTTGTTGCAACGCCTTAAAAGGTCAATGGTTCCTTTGTAATGAATAGCTATATTTTGCCCAAGCATCCCCTTTATTTCTTCTAAGGTTTCAATCTTGAAATCATAGTCAACGTCATTGTGATTGAGGTGTCTATGACATGCCCAAAAATATAGAAATTCGTATACATCTTGCTCCGGTGTAGGTGCAATCCGCCTGAGGGTACTTTCGTATGGCACTTGACCATAAGGATGACCCGTCTGCTTATTTACATAACCTTCATGCGTTAACCATTCCTGATGCCCCTCTAGGATTACATTGGCTAATTCTGGTTCAATAAGAAATCGTGCCCCTTTTTTTGTGCTTTCAAGACCTACAGCTCTTGCTAGAGTGTCATCGTTAGGGAGCTGTTTTTCAAAATTGATCAGTTCAGTTCTAATTTGAAAGTTAATTCGCCCGGTTACCATTGCGCCTCGCAATAACAACCCCTTATGAAGAAGTTTTATGTAAACCCGATGAAGTTCTACTATTGCAGGTGTTGGGTCATCGCCATAAAAGAGAAGACTGTCACTAAACATATGGACATGAGCATTCACATTGTCTCTGCAGTAATCTGAGAGACTAAAAAACACCGTATTATAAAATTCATTTAATTTGTCTTTGGCTATACTCGGGCTCAATTTGTAGTAACCAGAAATGCCCAATAAATCACCATAGAAGGTAAAACCCATTATCAATACTCCTTATACCAATGCTCGACATAGATATTTGTGAGCATAACGTCCATTATCACTTGCCCGCAGTGGCCCAAAGAACGGACATTCAAGTAAGCTGAGACAGTAAGTCGTAGAGCAGAAGACGGAGCTGCCGCGGGTCAAGTGGATAAAATTGTTGTGCAATTATTTATTATTCTTAGACCTCATAGTGAGGTATTTCTTGGTCAAGAATGTTCAGGCTCATTCTGTAGCCTTCAATTATTCTAAGAACATTCAATACTTTCTTGGCTGAAAAGGTTTCGGTTTTTCCTTCATAGCAATATCTCCAAGAGATAAAAGCCTTCTTATGTTCTTTAAGGAAATCTTCAAAATCTATGTCATGACCCGGCTGTGAAAAAATATGTAATAAATAATCTCGATTTCTTTCTGGAATTTGTGCAAACAAGTTTAAAAGGTTATGCCCATCGCCTTTGTATGAAATTTCTGATTTTGAATGTAACATCATCTGCTTTTTTCTTGGAGGATTCTGTTCGCTTCCAAAAGAAATCTCAAACGGTGGTCCATATGTTTTGGTGCCTTTCTGCATGCTTTTTAGATAAAGTTCTATTGCAAAAGATGCATTTACAATAAATGGTGATCTCCAATCTTCTAACTTTGAATCATAGATCATTCTTGTAACGTGTATATAAGTCATAGCGAGATCAAGAATCATGTTATCAGGTTTTCTATAAGACTTGTCTGATTCAAATATTTTGCCAAACTTGGTCGGTTTGATGGTATTTTCTTTCATGATTGCATATTTTTGTAATTATCACACATTCGCATTTTATTTATCATGCATAACGATCAAGGTCACTTGCGCCGCCACCAAACCTTGCCGCGTCAGCGCCGCAGACGTTCACGGCGTCAAGTGAACCGCCTGGTTCGGCGATTCATTAAATTATCACGGATTTCTTACTAACGCACCCAGATATTATAAAAATGAAAGATTGTTAATGTGCCGATATATTTCTTGACATTATGTATAGCATTGTATAGGGTTGTTTATCATTGATGATCCAATTGCGACTCATGCGCGAGGAGATGTGTATGGATAAATTACTTACAATAAAAGACGCCGCTTCATTATTGAATGTCTCAGAAATGTCCCTCAGGCGTTGGACAAACGCGGGTCAACTTAAATGTTACCGAGTTGGCGGGAACAAAGAAAGACGTTTTAACCGGCAAGATCTGATTGATTTCCTCCATCCCGGCCAGCAGGGAACAATTCAACTGGGCCTTGGCGATTACAAAGTCGATAGCTCTTCACACATTGCCCAATTTTACCAATCGCTTGATGAAAGCATGACTACCGGAATCAAATATATAAGCAAAGGGTTATCACTGGGGGAGAAAGTTCTGGTTGTCTCAACCACCGCTCGACTGCCAATGTTGCTCGATGGGTTGAAAAACCAAGGATTTCCGGTTGAGGATTTAATTGGCAATGGCTCGATAATAACTGACACCGGCCGATCAATCCCTGCTGAACAGATACAATTTATGACAAAGGCTGTTTCAGCCACCACCCGTGGTTTCCGGCTTCTTGGCGATATGGCATGGGCCTTGGAAAAAAAGTGGTCCTTGACTGATTTAACAACGCTTGAGAATCACACGAACAGTGCATTGGCAGATAAGAACAAACTTTTTCTTTGCCAATATGACATCGAACAATTTCCAGCATCCGTTGCCATGATGGCATTTGATACGCACCGCCTGACCTCCTACCGCGGTGAGTTAAAAGAAAGCCCCTTCTTTGCAGGGACGGCATAACCAAAAACACTACACAAGGAGAACAGTTATGAGCGATTTATTGCATGAGGAACATGCAACAGGGAAAGTGAAAGAAGTGTACGAAGATATCCAAAAAGCCTTCGGTATGGTGCCCAATTTTTTTAAGGCTCAAGCTGCAGTCGACCCGAATTGGCTAGAACTTAACTGGCTGAGAGAAAAGCAAATCATGATTGCCGACAGTTCACTGGATCGCAAAAGCAAAGAGATTATTGCCTTGGTCGTATCAATGGTAAATGGGTGCGAATACTGTTCACTTGCCCATGAAAGCATGGCCAGAATGGTTGGTGCCAGTAAAGATGAAATCAATGAGGTCAAAAAAGTAGTGGAATTGTTTTGCAGCTTCAACTCAATAGCTGATTCACTCAAAGTGCCCTGCGATATTATGCCCCCCACGGAGTAATCGGTGGAACCGGTTTGGATGAATACGGATACGCCTATAACCTTGGTTGCCTGCGAAATTTTTGCGGATGAATTGCAAGCATTTTTGAAAAAAAGTGGTCTTGATCCTGAGGTGGTATGGCTTGAGGCGGCCCTCCATACCGACATATCAAAACTGAAATCAAAACTTGAATGTACTTTGTCTGCAGTGGCCGACGAGCAAAAAAGGACATGCTTACTTTATGGCAACAGCTGCCTACCAGATGCGAAAGAAGTATTTAGCCACCATGGCGCTCAAAGTTTTTCAGCATGTAACTGCATAGAGGCATTTCTCGGCAGAGAAGATAAACAGAAATTTGAGGCAGAGGGTTGTTTGATTATGACACCTGGGTGGGTCCGGGTCTGGCCATCAATTAGCGCTTCCTTAGGCTGGGATGCAGTCGATGTAAGAATGAATCTCGGGCGTTACACAAAAATATTGGTTTTTGATCCCGGAATTAATCCGTTGACAGATGAAGAAGTGATTAATTTTTTTGATCTTACCGGTCTCATTGTGGAAACAGTTCCTCTCAGCCTCAGCCATTTTGATGGATTAATTGCTAACCTCCTCTCAATGGCAAGAACTTAACATTAAAGGACAACTTTAGGAGATATCATGGCTCGTCTTGCTGATTTACCAGAACCCCTTCGACCCCATATTGCTGATTTGCCCTGTCCTACATTTAGCACCCATCCCTGGCAAGAAGGCCCTCCCTTGACCGCTAGAAGAGTAGCGATTATCTCGACGGCTGGGTTGCATGTGCGAGGTGATCGCCCGTTTACGGTCATGTCTGGCGATTATCGCATAATCCCTGGCGCCGTGAGCGCAAACGACCTGGTCATGAGCCATGTCTCTAGCAATTTTGACCGCACCGGTTTCCAGCAGGATTGGAATGTTATCTTCCCTCTGGATAGACTTAATGAACTTGCCGATCAAGGAAGCATCGGGAGTGTTGCCGATTTTCATTATTCATTTATGGGGGCAACAGACCCTCGTCACATGAAAACGGCAGTGCGCAACCTGGCCGACATCTTAAAAAAAGACGGCGTAAATGCAGTTCTGCTTGTTCCTGTCTGACCATTTTGTACGCGCGCAGTTGGCGTGCTGGCCCATTTTCTGGAAGAAGCAGATCTTCCTACCACCCAGATAAGCCTTATTCGCGAACACACTGAAAAAATAAAACCCCCAAGGGCTTTATGGGTATCATTTGAATTGGGTCGACCTCTTGGCATACCCAATGATGTCGAGTTTCAACGTAGGGTGTTGTTGGCTTGCCTGAGACTTTTTGACGAAAAAAGAGGGCCTGTCTTAGAGGATTTCGGTGAGGATGTACCCACCGCCCCCACGCGAGAAGATGATGGTGGTGCCTGTCCCATAAATTTTGTCCAGCATGAAAACGTTGAGAGAACTGTGACAGAGCAATTTCGAGTAGCGCTGAGGGCGGAAATTCTCCAACTTAGCCCTTGGTATGATCTTGCCTTGAAAAAATATGGCCGTACCACAGTCGGGGTGAGCGGGATCGATTTGCCGGAATTGGCAGATTTTTTATGCGCATTTTTAGAAGGACTTCCCTCAAATCCACGAGAGGATATTGCGCTTACCGAGACGCTCAAGCTTGCTGTTGATGATTTAAAGGCCTTCTATTCTGAAGCGATGGCCGTTCAACCCGGACAAACTCCAACCAGCACTATGCTCACCAAATGGTTTTGGCATGAAACAACGGCGGCACAGGTATTATATGATATCCGAGATGTTTGTCTGCATAGTACTGATGATATGATGAAACTGTTGGGGCAATTATTGCTTATACCGATGAGACCTGAAGCTGATAAGCCGGTGCTTGCTGTGGTTTAAGATAATGAGCACGTATCATAAATCATATGGAGGACAATCGTGCCACACTTACAATTTGAAATTAATCAAGAGATTGAGAATACAACCAAAGATATTATGTATCGGAATATCTCGTTTAGCTGCCGTTTCATTTTCTTTTTTTGTTCTCTCTGCTTCCCATTGTTTCAGCTGCTTTTCACTAGCAATTCCTTTGTTACGTTCTCTGTCGTCGTGAGTAAAGTAAACATAGAAATAGATTGCACCAATAATAAATATTGGCCAAGCCCCTGCTGCTATTGAAAAAACAGTGAATATTATCGCTAAACCTAGGTAAACATTTTTATCCTTCATAAATCATCTACATTTTGAGAATAAGGTTCCAAATATCTCTCGGTCATACGCAAATTATCGACGCCGAACGTAACGCTAACTTGCAGCGGGGCTTTTCCCGCTGTCAATGTTTAGCGACTGGTTCGGTAAATTTTGCCTCTATTATTTAAATATGGCAAAAATCCAGGGAAGAATGGCGGTAATAATAGCAGATATAGCCATTAACCCAAGAAGGGATACCCATTTAGGAACAACTCCTAGTCCTGCTGTTGATTCCCATTTTTGATTACCGGAAGAACTTTCGTTGTAATCTAAAAAATCGGGAGCATTTTTCTTGATATATTTATTGATTAGAATCACGTTGGTAAAATAGAGTGCGAATCCAAGCCCAGAAAAACAGAAACTTATGGCTAAACGGCTTAAGTCAAATTCTTTCATTAAATTTTGGGCAATTGCACCAAAAACAAATATGCCAACAATGATTTGCCACATAGAAAACTGCTCCTCTACTTTTTTAAGGTTGTTTTCAATGTATTTTGTAAATCGTTTATTGTCATCTTTCCTACTGAGTAACTGTTTATGCTTAAGACTAAATCTCTCAAATTTAATAACCCTCCAACGCTCTTTTCAATCGATATTCTAAGCTTTTGGTCATGCCCAGGTTTGAAATCCCCTTTTTTCGTTTCTTCCTTACAACCACATTCACACAATTTCATAGAAACCTCACGTTTTTATGGAGAGAAAAAATGAACGTATAGTAAATACTCATAATCGTTTCATTGCCGAACAGTGTTAATAAGTGGAAACTTTCCATGATATTGACCGTAATATATTCTGGTATTTTCCATATATTGTGATATACATACTCCAAAGTGGAAAATACTTTCCACTTATTCCACGCTATTGCTTTTCTGTATATATTTTCCACATATTCTTATATTGAGGTTCTAACATGGAAAACAAGCACCTTCCCCAACGGCTTCCATTCCACCTCAACGCCTTCAAGCAGTTTTTCCATAAAGCTCATATACTCATGCCTCACTCTCCGCGCCTGTTGGTTTAACCACGAATAAACACGGATGAATACGTGTCGATTCGTGTCCCATTCGTGGTTCCATTAAATGCACATATCTCATGCCTACAGCTCCTCGGTTTTAAATGCACTATAGCCTTCGTAGAAATAGCTGACATCAATGCCTTTCATAAATAGAGCGCGGTCGTGGATTTGATCTGTCAGGGCTTGTTTGAGCAGCACTTTAATTTCAACATCTTTCGCCACACTGCGCTGCATGGCCGAGATATATTCTTCTTTATCGACCCGATTCCAATCGATCACCTGTTTGATCTCTTTTTTAAGGATGAGGTCAAGCCAGATGCGGGTGGCGCGCCCGTTACCCTCGGGGAAGGGGTGGGCAATATTCATCTCTACATACTTTTCGATGATTTCATCAAAATTGCTTTGGGCCATGGTATCGATATGCTTTAAGGACTGTTCAAGGTACATGAGCGGAGCGAAACGGAAATTACCCTTGGCGATATTCACCTCGCGAATTTTGCCGGCAAAATGATAAATATCTTCAAACAAGTAGGCGTGGATAAAGCTAAGCCCTGCGAAGGTGCCAACATCCACTTTGCTGATATCGCCGGAATCAAACAACTGTTTTGCTTTTTGCTTGCTGATTCTTTCTTCGGCTTTCGCCAGTTCAATCTGACCGGTTATATTTAATTTGTTTTCGAGGACCATTCAGCACCTCCTTCAATTTCCGCAACAATTGCATCAATATCAGTACGTAGTTGGTCGATTTTTGCCACCGCGGTTTTCAGCTCGGCATTGAGCTGGGTTATGTCAACCACTTCGCGGTTGTCTTTCGCTTCTACATAGCTGCTGATGGATAGGTTCTGGCCATAATTGATGGTGTCGTATTTATACCCGACGTTGAGGGTGAAAACTCTTCATCTACTTCGTTGTTGCAAATTTCACTATCATTACGACGTACTCTAGTACGCCGAAATAATAGCAAAATTCACACGCCTCGAATATGAAGCTTTTCACCCTAACTACCGGGCATAAATACTTATCCATCGGAAATCGAAGTTTTGTGTAGTGGCAGATGTTTCCTCACGCCTCATTCAATCACAATTGAAATTTTATTGACAGAAATTTTGGAAAGCGTGTCCACGCTCGGGGTTGCTTCGTTGCCGGAAATCAAACAGCAATCCTTTCCGGGAAATAATGGAGAATATTCTTCATTCCAGTGAAGAATATTCTTTAATTTTTCTTGTTCCTTGCAAAGGCTGCCTTTTGTTGTCGTTTATTATACCCTGTAACTCTTGGAAATTGTGGTGAAAAATTTTAGGTCTTGAAATTCCGGCACAGTAACTGCATAGTTGTGAGAGGAAAGACAGTTAGTCTTATCAACAGCAACAGAGGGTATCACATTGCTAAGTGGAAAAAACAAGATAAGATGGTTTTTGGGCGTCCTGTTGCTGATTTCAGGTGTTACACCTGTCACGGCCGCATTCTCCTCAACCAATGAGGCTGATACGCTCTCAGGCTATCTTGAACAGGCACTTACCGGGAATGATGCTCTGCGAAAAGCCAGGGCAGAATTTCGGATCAGTACGGAAAAAACTCGTCAGGCCGGTGTGCTGCCGGATCCAAAACTAGTGGTCCAGTACTATCTGCAACCTGTTGAAACCAGAACCGGCCCCCAGAATGCCGCAATAGGAATCAGCCAATCCCTGCCATGGTTCAGTAAGCTTGCTCTGTTACGTGAGATGAGCAACCATGAGGTAGCCATTGCCGGAGCGGGATTGGCCGGAGTTGAACTGGCTGTCGCACGACAGGTGAAGGAAGCCTATATTGAATATGGTTTTCTTGGACTATCACAACAGACCGTTGCCGATAATATTGAACTATTACGATACCTTGAAGGAGTTGCCCGCAGCCGTTATGCCGCGGGGAAAGCACCTTATTTTGATGTGTTGAAGATTCAGATTGAATTGGCAAAGACAGAAGAAAAGGCATTGGCCCTTGCTGATCAGGCCTACCCCCTGCGTGTCCACATAAATAATCTGCTGGGTACCGAAGCTGAACGGGTTCGTATCATTCCCCACAGCCTGCCTCTGGTAGTATTAGAGAAAAGCGAAGATACAATTCATTCGCTTTCCCTTCTCAATGCTCCCTTACTGCAAACTGGACAACAGCTTATTGCGAGAGCACGAACAGGGAAGGAGCTTGCTGAAAAGGATTTTTTCCCTGATTTTAACTTTTCCCTGAACACAATCCTCACCGGATCTGCTGAATACGGGGATCCGCCGGATAGTGGCAGAAATCCGATTATCGCCGGGTTGAATGTTAACCTGCCCATTTTTCGTGATCGTCGTCATGCAAAAGTTGCCGAGCAGGAGGCTGGAATCATGTCTGCACAGTCTTTTCAGCAGGAACAGATGCGTCTTCTTGAAACACAAATTGAGCAGGATCTGTATGCGTACCGAGAAGCCCAGCGGAAATTGATGTTATACCGGGATGAATTGCTGCCCAAGGTGAAACAGCAACTGGAAGTTGCCGTTAATGGATTTCAGAGTGGCGAGAATTCCATTCTGGAACTCATTGATGCCGAAAAAGGCCTATTGATCTTTGGTCTCGCGGAAAAACGGGCATTGGCCGACAGGGCATTGGCCGTGGCCAGATTGGAAGCCAGGGCTGGTGTTGTCCTGGCAAACTGGGAACAATAGATAAAGAAGTAAATGAAGAGAAACCTACCAGAATAACAGGAATATTTCCTGGTGTCTGGTCATGGAAAAAACAAAAAAAGGAGTGTCGTCATGCGTAATTTTCAAACATTCAGTCTTGCAGGTCTTTGTCTCTTTGTGGTGTTGTCCTTTGCCGGAAACGCTTTTGCTGCAGCCCAGACGACCTGTCCGGTTATGGGTGGTACCATTAATAAGGAATTGTATGCGGATCACAATGGCGAGCGGGTCTATTTCTGCTGTATGATGTGTCCGCCGGAATTTGCCAAAGATCCTGAAAAATATATCAAGAAGCTCAAGGAAATGGGTCAGGAACCGGAGAAACTTGATCGTTAACAATAAGGATACCACTATGCAGGCTCTGTTTATTCGATGTCTTATTCTTTCACTCTATTTGCTTCTGTTGTCGGCAGGACCGGCAATTGCGGTTGATGTGAGTACTGCTGCTGAACATGATCATGGTGGGGAAACCATCTGGACCTGTTCCATGCATCCGCAGATACAGCTCCCTGAGCCCGGTCAATGCCCTATCTGTTTTATGGATCTGATTGAGGTTAAAAAGGAAAGCAGTGAGAATCTACAGAGTCTGCGTCAGGTCTCTTTTGATCGTCGGGCCAGGAAATTAGCTGAGGTAGAGGTACAGGCCGTAAGCCGGGGGAAGGCTGCTACTGAAATTCACATGGTTGGTAAGATTGACTATGATGAAACCAGGGTAGGAACCATAACTTCATGGGTAAATGGCCGAATTGATAAGCTTTATGTCGATTATACCGGTTCCCGTGTGAGACGTGGGCAAGCCATGGCCAATGTGTACAGCCCGGAGCTGCTCACTGCTCAGGCAGAGCTTATTCAGGCAACAGCTGAGTTTAAACGAACCGAACAGTCAGAAAATGAGATTATTCGGAAAACAGCCAGTCGGACGCTTGCTGCCAGCAGGGAAAAACTCCGCCTCCTCGGACTCAGCGAAAAACAGCTGCGTGCCATAGAAAAACAGGGAAAGCCCACCGACCATATCACTCTCACCGCACCTCTTAGTGGAATTGTCATTCAGAAAGACGTCAATGAGGGAATGTATGTTAAAACCGGAAGCACTATCTACACGCTGGCCGATCTTTCCAAGGTATGGGTTGTGCTTGAGGCCTATGAATCTGATCTGCAGGCAATTAGTCTTGGGCAGCAAGTTCGTTTTACTGTGGAGTCTTACCCCGGGACTGCTTTTCAGGGTGAGGTTGCCTATATTGATCCTCTGGTAAATGAGCGGAGTAGAACGGTTCGGGTTCGGCTCAATGTTGACAATAAAGACGGTAAGCTGAAACCCGGTATGTTCGTCCGGGCGGTGTCCTCCAGTGCAGTGGCCAGGAACCCGGAGGATGCTCCTCTGCTTATTCCTGTCTCCGCTCCTTTAATTACTGGGAAACGGGCCCTTGTCTATGTTCAGCCACCCCGGCAGCCGGGAACCTATATCGGCAGGGAAATTGTTTTGGGCCCAAGGCAAGGGAGCCACTATCAGGTGAAAAGTGGACTCAAAGAAGGAGAACTGGTGGTGACTCGAGGCAATTTTAAGATCGATTCGGCCATTCAGCTCCAGGCCCGTCCTTCCATGATGAATCCCTATTTTGAAGAATCTACCGATTCAGCCAGTTCATATCCTACGCTTTTTGTATCAAGACTTAACCTGTTGAATAACCTCTTTGCCGAGCTTTCCAAAGAGGTCCATGAACAGAATCATGACGCATATGATACTGCCTTAAAGAATTTCAACAGCACTCTTGCCACAATTGATGCGGACGGCCTTGAAGAGGAAGATCGCCTGAGTTGGCAGGAACTCTCAATGTTACTTGGCAGTGATATTATTTTGTTGCGGGAAGCTGAAAACGATGGAGAAGTTGAACGCGTATACACCACCCTCGCCGAGCATTTTCACCAGTTACGGCTCCACTTTTCTCTGAACGATACGGTTGCAGCACGAGCAGGGTCTTCGGAATTAAGAGACAAGATAGGTCGCTTACTCAACAACTATCTCCTTCTGGAACAGCATTTAGCGGCAGACAACCTGAAAGGTGCCAGAGAGGAAATTATAGCTCTTACTCCCTTAGCGGACAGTCTGGTCGCTGCCCTCCATGAGACAGGAGAAGATCTGGCAAGCACCCTGGCCGCTAGTGTGGCAGAAGATATGTCGAAGCTCACATCTGCTGAAACGTTGTCGGAAATTCGAACAGTTTTTTATCAACTCAGCCAGAGCTTTATTCGGATCGTGGAAACCTTTGGCAGTGATGGGAAGTCGCCTTGGTATATTCATTTCTGTCCAATGGCCAATGATAACAAAGGTGCGACTTGGCTGGCACCATCGGAAGAAATCAATAATCCTTATTTTGGTGCAATGATGCTGCGCTGTGGTGAGGTACGCAAGCAACTCACACAATAATGATGGCGTCGTAAAGACTCTTCATCTGCTTCGTTGCTCTAAATTATATATTATTTCAACGTAGCTCACATCTGAAGATTTTCACCCTAACTACCGGGCATAAATACGTAGCCGTCGATAATTTTCAGTTTTCACCCTAAGGGGTATAAATACGAGATTGTCAATAATGAAAGCCTCCAATCAACAACTGCCCCCGGCAACATCTTTAGTCAGCGCTATTATCCGTTTTTGCCTCCTGAACAAGGTAGTAGTAGGTCTGTTGTTGGCAATGGTTGTTGGCTGGGGAGCAATAGTCGCGCCCTTTGATTTAAATATTTCCAGTCTCCCGCGTGACCCTGTTCCGGTGGATGCTATTCCTGACATTGGTGAAAATCAGCAGATTGTTTTCACCAGGTGGGAGGGACGTTCCCCTCAGGATATGGAAGATCAGGTTACCTATCCCCTCACTGTTGCTCTCCTTGGTTTACCGGGAGTAAAGAGTGTTCGCAGTTATTCCATGTTTGGTTTTTCTTCTATCTATGTCATCTTTGATGACTCTGTAGAATTCTACTGGTCCAGATCACGATTACTTGAAAAACTCGCCAGTCTGCCCCCGGGGACACTGCCCCAGGATGCACGACCATCCTTGGGTCCTGACGCTACAGGTCTGGGGCAGGTCTTCTGGTATACTCTTGAGGGAAGGACACCGGAAGGAGAATCTGCAGGAGGATGGAATCTTGCCGAGTTGCGCTCCATACAGGACTGGTATGTCCGCTATGCCTTGATGGGTGTCGCAGGTATTTCAGAGGTGGCCTCAGTTGGTGGTTTTGTAAAAGAGTATCAAATTGATGTGGATCCAGATGCCATGCATGACAAAGGCGTCAGCCTCGCAGAGGTATTTGCGGCCGTCAAACAGTCCAACATTGATGTGGGTGCACGGACCATAGAGATTAATCGGGTGGAATATGTCATTCGCGGCATAGGATTTGTGAAAAGTCTTGGTGATTTGGAAAAGGCTGTTATCAAGGCCGTGGATAATATCCCCATCCGTGTCTCGGATGTGGCTACGGTAACACTGGGACCAGCGCTCAGGCGCGGTGTGTTGGATAAGGGTGGGTCTGAAACCGTGGGCGGGGTTGCCGTGGTTCGCTATGGGGATAATCCTCTTGCAGCAATCAAACGTATAAAACAAAAGATTAAGGAAATTAGTCCGGGCCTGCCTTCTAAAACCTTGGCAGACGGGACCGTGAGCAAGATTACCATTGTTCCTTTTTACGACAGGTCTGGTCTCATTAATGAAACCCTTGGTACCCTGAAAACAGCACTTGGTCAGGAAATTCTGATTACCATTATCGTGGTCCTGGTTACGGTTATGCATTTCAAGAGTTCTTTCCTGATATCAGCCCTTCTACCTCTGACTGTGTTGATGGCCTTTGTCGGGATGAAGGTTTTTGGGGTGGATGCCAATGTGGTTGCTCTTTCAGGTATTGCCATTGCCATTGGTACCATTGTTGATATGGGTATTATCATCTGTGAAAATATCCTGACTAAACTGGATGAAGCTGAACCTGAAGAATCGACACTGCTCACTATTTACAAGGCCTCCACCGAAGTAGGCAGTGCCGTACTCACAGCAGTGACTACCACCATTGTAAGTTTTCTGCCTGTTTTTACCATGCAGGCTGCCGAAGGGAAACTATTCAAGCCCCTTGCCTATACCAAGACATTTGCCCTGATAGCATCGGTGGTTGTTGCACTCACTGTGCTGCCGCCACTGGCGCATCTCTTGTTTTCAAAAGCCCGAAATGGCCGGCGACCGAAAAGAATACAGTTTGTCATGCCGCTGCTCCTTATTGTGGCCGGTACTGTGCTGGCCTGGAAGGTACATCTCTTCGGTCTGATTCTGGTAGGGTTTGGTCTGTACCGTTTTTTCCTGAAATGGCTTTCCGGGCCTTTGTTAAAGGCCTTTGGGCGGGTGGAGAGCTGGCTTGCAATCTTGATCATTACCCTGCTTCTGGCCCATGTCTGGCAACCTCTGGGCGTGGAAAAGGGTGAAGCTGAAAATATACTCTTTGTCGGCATGCTCCTTGGAACTATCCTTGGATTCCTGCAGCTTTTTCAGTATTTCTATCCACGGATGCTTGGCTGGTGTCTGCAATATAAAACACTTTTTTTGATTCTTCCTCTGCTGGTTACCATGGTCGGAGCTATGGTCTGGATTGGTGTGCCGCGCCTTACAGGTTGGATGCCGATGAGTGTGCAAAAGAGTCTTCCCATGGTGAAGCTGGCACATAGCTTTCCTGGGCTTGGCAAGGAATTTATGCCACCTTTGGACGAAGGTTCTTTCCTCTATATGCCTACTACCATGCCCCATGCCGGGATCTCGGAAGTGCAGGAGGTGCTTGCCATGCAGGATAAAGAGATCACAGCCATCCCTGAAGTTGAATCAGCAGTTGGAAAGCTTGGCAGGGCAGAGACACCCCTTGATCCTGCACCGCTTTCCATGATTGAAACCGTAATCAACTACTACCCTGAATACCTGCTCGATGACCGTGGAAAACGTTTGCGATTTGCCTACCGTGAAGACAAAAAAGATTATTTCAGAAGTCCGGAAGGAGTCCCTGTAAAAGCGGTTGATGGTATACCCTATCTCGTCCAGGGACGTTTTGAGCGTGATGTCCGGAACAATCTTATCCCCGACAGCCATGGCATGCCATTTAGAATCTGGCGTGCACCTCTGGATCCTGAGATGAATCCGGGTCGTGAGTATTGGCCTGGCGTTCAGGATAGTGATGATATCTGGAATGAAATTGTGAGGGCAGGCGAAATCCCAGGTGTTACCTCAGCACCAAAACTGCAACCCATTGCTACTCGTATTGTCATGTTGCAGACTGGTATGCGTGCGCCCATGGGCATAAAAAT
Source organism: Desulfocapsa sp. (assembly GCA_021737265.1). GTDB lineage: Bacteria > Desulfobacterota > Desulfobulbia > Desulfobulbales > Desulfocapsaceae > Desulfocapsa. The sequence continues at coordinate 15,164 of JAIPEF010000065.1, forward strand.
AAAGGGTCCTGACCTTGCGACCATTGAACAGGTGGGATTTCAGATGGAGCGTCTTGTTAAGCAGGTTCCCTCGGTTGCTCCACTAACGGTGCTTGCGGATCGGGTGGTTGGTAAACCCTACCTTGAAATCAACATTGATCGTGAAGCTATTGCCCGGTACGGTATTCAGCTTGGCAAAGTCCAGGAAGTGATCGCTGTGGCTGTTGGCGGCAAAATGATCACCACCACTGTGGAGGGCCGGGAACGGTATCCGGTTCGGGTTCGATATCTCCGAGAACGCAGGGATTCCATAGAGGCCCTGGAGCGTATCCTGGTGACAGCCCCTGCCGGAGAACAGATTCCGTTGATTCAGCTGGCCGATATCCGTTATGTCCGTGGTCCGCAGATGATAAAGAGTGAAGATACCTTTTTGACTGCCTATGTCCTCTTTGACAAGAAAAAAGGGTATGCCGAGGTAAACGTGGTGGAGGAGACCAAGGCATTTTTGCAGGAGAAAATCGATTCTGGCGAACTGTTGCTGCCGGCTGGTGTCTCCTATACATTTGCCGGGAATTATGAAAATCAGATCCGGGCCCAGAAACGTCTCAGTATTATTCTGCCGCTGGCGCTCCTGATCATCGTGGTCGTTCTCTATCTCCAGTTTAAATCAATGACCACTACCATGATGGTGTTTTCATCCATTCTGGTGGCCTGGTCAGGTGGCTTCCTGATGATCTGGTTGTATGGCCAGGACTGGTTCCTCAATTTTTCCCTGTTTGGCACGGATATGCGTGAACTCTTTCAGGTGCACACCATCAACCTGTCGGTGGCTATCTGGGTGGGATTTCTTGCCCTTTTTGGTATTGCCACCGATGATGGAGTGCTCATGGCCACCTATCTTGACGAGTCCCGTTCACGTTTCCAGGGCAGGTCTAAAGAAGATATCCGGCAGATGGTAAGGAAGGGAGCTGAACGACGTATCCGGCCAGCCCTTATGACATCGGCAACAACCATCCTTGCCTTGATCCCCATCCTCACCTCCAGTGGTCGCGGTTCGGATATCATGGTCCCCATGGCCATTCCTTCCTTTGGCGGTATGATTATCGCCCTGATCACTGTTTTTGTGGTCCCTGTGCTCTATTGCTGGGTGGAGGAGTTTAAGTTGAGACCAACAAATCCATTGGTAACAACAAATATTTCACTTCAGGATATGGGAAATTGAGGGTATACCGTAATGAGGAGTTGTGATAGACGAGTCAAGTAAAGCAGATGCTCGACTACTCTGGGTGCAGTATTCAGGCTGGAACATTTATTTGGAGGGGGAATGGAACGTTTCTTTTTTGGTCTTGGCGCATTGCTGGCCGGCGTGGCAGTTGCTGCAGGGGCCTATGGCGCTCACGGTGCATCAGCACTGGGCCCGGAACAGGCGATTTGGATCAACAAGGCGGCCCGTTACCAAATGTATCACGGTCTTGCTCTGCTTATGGTGGCCTGGGCTTGTTTCCAGTGGCAGGCATCGGCCCGGATTTTTCAGGCAGCCGGGTTTCTTTTTCTGACAGGAGTTGCCTGCTTTTCCGGTAGTCTCTATATAATGGCCTTTACAGGGCTGAACCTGGGTTACCTGACTCCATTAGGTGGTCTGGCATTTATCGCTGGCTGGCTGATGATGGCGATCGGTAGTTTTCGCGGGTAGGGGAAGGGGAGGGCCGTTTCCTGTTTTTTTTGTCATACCCTTTGGATCAGGATGTGGCGGATGCTGGAAGATAGATATGGAACGTTGTTCCTTCATTTTCGGTGGTGTCTAACGTCATTTTTCCCTTATGTCCCTTGATGATGGATGCGCAGACAGTGAGCCCAAGTCCTGTTCCTTTAACATTTGCCCTATTTTTAGTAGTGAAGTAGGGAAGGAAAATCTTATCCAGATTTTCTTTGGGGATTCCTTTTCCCTGATCCGTAATGTTGATCTTGATATACTTCCCATTCTGAAGCAATGAGCTATTATTCTCTTTATCGAGCACTATATTCTCAGCGCTGACCACCAACTTTCCATCACCAGACATGGCTTCGCATGCATTTGTCGTTACATTGCTGATAAGATGCTGGAATTGGGAAGTGTCTACATCAGCCGCCCAAAGATCATCGGCGAGAGCAAAATCCCTCTGGACATGAAATCTGTTCGCAGAGGCTTCTACCGTTTCTTTCAGGAGCTTATCTATCTTGGTCGGGGTCCTTATTGGGGAGCCGCCTTCTGCAAATGTAATAAACTTGGAGGTGATTTCTTTACCCGACATGCATGAATCGAGGGCCTCTGTCAACACCTCACGTCGGGGATCATCGGCAGGCAGAGAAGATTTGATGACGGAAAGTACCCCGGCCAGTCCAGCTAAGAGATTATTAAAATCATGAGCCGTTCCTCCGGCAAGGATACCGATGGATTCAAGTTTCTGTGCGTGTTGCAGATCTTCCTGCAACCTCTTTTGCATGGTGGTGTCTCGGAATATGCCACGGATACAGACCGGGTTTCCGTCAATGTACTTGACGTTGCACCGGCCCTCAACAGAGATTTTCCTGCCATCCTTGACTCGGAAAAAGGTCTCGATGAGACCGACATCTTCACCGGACATAAGGCTCTGGAATTTAATTTGACAGGTGTCCATGCTACTGGGATGAATGATATCTATCATTGAGATTTCATGGGCGTTATCGCTATTGCAGCCAAGTTCTTTCTGCAGGCTTTTATTTGCGTACACCAGGCGGAAATCCGGATCGACGATCATAATAAAATCACTGGAATGATCCATGATATCCCGGAGTCGTTCTTCACTTATCTGCAGCTTTTTTTCAATTTCTTTATATTCAGCGAGGGATTGCTCCAGCACGGCAATTTTTTTTTGAAGCTCGCTGTGGGACTCATATGTCTGGCAAGAAGTGCTCATAAAATTCTTCCTCTTACCTCACGACAAGTATTTTTTTTATACATGTTATCATAATGCTTATTCATTGGTTAAGGTCATAGCCTCTTTTGGTTCTTTTTATTGGCTCTGATCTTGTCTCATGCAACAATTATTCCCATACTGTTAAGAAAGCAGAATGTGTTGAATCATTTGATACTATTTATTCAACCAGACAAAAGAAGTCTGGGTTTTAAAAAAAACAAAAGAGAGTGATAGGGGGATATAACATAGTCCCGGCAGCAATCATAGGCTATATGCCCCCCACAGGCGACAAGAATTGGCCTTAATAATTTCTTCTAACGAACTAAAATCTACCTGGTTGATTGCAGGGAGCTTTTTACGACGCCATCAGATAATAATTTGTACAAGCCTATCTGTGAATAATCTGCTACCTTTTGAAGATCCCAATTGGATTTTACTCTGATTGATGCGGGAAGTGATAAAAAAAGTCTGAGACAGTTAAACCAGCAAAATAGAATAATCAACAGAAATCCACTTTAAAAACCTAGGAGCTTGTCCGAGAATAGACATTTTTTCTCAAATCGAGGCATCTGTGAAAAATAAGCACAGGCATATACATAACTAAAGTTTCCTGTAAATTTTCATAGTTCAAATCCTTGAATTATCATGCCACCATGCGCAAC
>JAIPEF010000066.1 GCA_021737265.1 Desulfocapsa sp.
TCCATCTGCTTCGTTGCTGCATTTTTTATTTAATTTCGACGTACCTTAGTACGCCGAAATTAAATAAAAAATACGCGCCTCGCATATGGAGCTTTTTACTTAGCCATCCTAGGTTTGAGGTTTTTACGAGTTTATCAATTATGATTTCCTGTCAGTTAGCTGTTCTCAGTAAATGCTGCTAACAATTTCAATGCAATGACAGTATAAATGAAGTTTTCTAAGATACCATACATCATGACTCTTTTACAACATTGACACATTTACTCCTAATTGATATTACGAATATTGCCTGCCAAAACACCTCAACTCATAAAACAGAGTAAAATACGCACCAATTCATGACACAGCAATCCAATAAAACGCGAGGAATCATTATAGGTGGATCAGGGTTGGTTGGCGGTTCTCTGGTCCATTATTTTAACAAATGCTGTCCTGACAATATTGAAATCCTCTCACCAAACTCAAAAAAAATGAGCCTGGCCAACGATGGAGATATCAAACGTTATGTAGCACACTGGAAACCGGATTTTATTGTAAACTCTGCCATTACAGCCATCGACAGCGACCCTCAGCTTGCTTACACCATTAATTATATCGGTGCCGTCAACCTGGCAAAAGTGGCACTGAAGTTCAACATTCCCTATATTTTTATCAGCTCAGCGGCTGTCCTGCCGTCCGGAAAAGACATATCCGAAGATCAGCGACTCAGGCTTGAGCCGTCACTTTCCAATTATGCAAAATCCAAACTCATGAGTGAGCTCACCCTGCAGCGTATGCATGAGCAGGATGGCCTTGATTTTACTGCTATCAGGCTGGCAATTGTCTATGGGAAACATGACCATAAAATCCAGGGGTTCCATCGACTACTCTATTCTATTGCTGACCAGGCAATGCCCCTGTTTTTAACTGCTAAAGGAGTACGACACTCCTACACCAACGCCAAAAAGGTTCCTCTGTTTATTCATCACGCCCTGAAGAATCGTGCTGAATTTTCCGGACAAACTTATAACTTTGCTGACTCTCAGCCCATTGAACTTGTTCACCTTATCCAGACAATCAAGAATTATCTGAATATTAAAAAGCCACGAAACATTTTTCTCCCGCTGAGGATAGCAAAATTGGGTGCCGGCTGTTTAAAACTTCTTTTGAAAACACTTCTCCAAATAGGAATTGAAGCAAAAATGCCAGCCGAACTCATGTTCCTGAATCAATTCTATGAAAGCCAAACTCTTGATACCACCAAACTGAAACATTCCTCATTCGTCGACCCCTGGCCGGAAAAATCCATATACTCAAGACTTCCAGAAATTATTGAGTACTATATTTCGAGATGGGAAACCCGGAATCTTATCTCAGGCTTTAACGACGAATTTTGTGTTACTCGTAAGGATATTCAGCAGTTCGTCGATACGCCTGAAGAGCTCTTGCGACAAATACATGGTGGAGAATATTCTCCATTCAGCGAATTTGCGGAATTGGAAGAAAAGCAAGATCAGCCAAAGAACTTGTGAAATGTACAGACGAGTGTGGTATATTTTTTCAGGTAATTAACTCTTTTCACCTTTTCCCTTGTTTCCAGGAGAAAGATTTTGAATCGTTCCATATCTAAGAAGCTATTTATATTCCTTTGTCTGTTCCTCTTCGGTGGCTGTGCATCCTCCACTCTCGATTCTGCGATAAAGAAGGGAGCAACCGGCCTCGACAACGAGGAAATATATTCACTGGTCAACGATAACACTCTTCGTCTGGTTGCTTCTGATTTTGATTCATATATCTTCTTCAGTCCGGATGGCTCCCTGGCTGCTCTTTCAATTTTTAACAATAACATTGATCATGGCAGCTGGGATATAAAGAGTGACCAAAGGCTCTGTATCAAATTCAATGTCTGGTACTATGGTGATGTAAAATGTTACTCCATTTACCAGGAAGGTGGAGGGAGCGACTATCTTCTTTTTACCAACAATGGCTCTCTCGCCTACACCGGTAACATCTCCGGAGGCAATTCTCAACGGCTTCCGCTCAAGACCCAAAAAGATAAAAAAGAGGTCTTTGTCCGGTCCAGTATGAGCAAAGGGCAATCCCCAGAAAGCTCTCGTGCTACACCAAAACCTGCTCCGCCTCCAGTAATAGCACCTTCAGGGCCCGGCGCAAACCATGAAGAAATCACCCAAACAGTTAAAGACTTGGCCAAAAATTGTCCTGGCTGCAACTTTGAAGATGCCGACCTTCGCAATGCCGATCTTATCGGAGCCAACCTCAAGGACGCAAACCTTAGCGGGGCTAACCTCAGCCGGGCCAATCTTCGTCGGGCAAATCTTGAGGGTGCCAATCTGAAAGGGGCAACGCTCCTCAGTACCAATCTCCCAGGAGCCAACCTGAAGGATGCTGACTTCACAGGTGCTGATCTTACAGGATCAAACCTCATTCATGCAGATTTCACTGGTGCCGATCTAGATAATATCATTCTGAAAAACACCCTTCAGGAAGGTACAAAGGGATTGAAATAAAAGACGAACGCTCAGTGTTTACTCTTCAATTCAGCCACGAGCATATCCACCCATGACAGTCGATTTTACACACCTCCACGTCCACACCCAATACAGTCTCCTTGATGGAGCCATCCGTATTCCTGATCTCCTTGCCAAATGCAAAGAATATGGGATGGACTCTGTGGCCATTACAGACCATGGTGCCATGTATGGTGCACTGGAGTTTTACCTCAAAGCCAAGGCCAAGGGTATTAAACCCATTGTCGGCTGCGAGTTTTATATTGCCCCCGGTAAATGCAGTGACAGAGACCCCACTGCACCCACAAAGGCCTATCATGTCATCCTGCTGGCCATGGATTATACCGGATATCAAAACCTGATGAAACTCGCAGGTATCGCTCAATTTGAAGGTTTTTATTCAAAGCCGCGAATTGATATGGACGTGCTGACTGAACATAGCGAAGGCCTCATCTGCCTCAGTGCCTGTCTGCACGGTGTTGTTCCCTGGCTCATTGTCCATAAAGGCCTCGATGCTGCCCGAAAAAAAACTCAACAATTCAAAGAGATCTTTGGGGACAGGTTTTATCTGGAACTCCAGGATAACGCCATCCCTGAACAAAAAATAGTCAATAAGGGTTTAAAAAAACTGGCCGCAGAGCTGGACATCAAACTTGTAGCCACCAACGACTGCCACTATCTGAACAAGGAAGACTCTCACGCCCATGAGGTGTTGCTCTGCATCCAGACAGGTAAGACCATCAACGACCCCAAGCGTTTCCGTTTTTCTTCCGACACCTTCTATTTCAAATCTCCTGAGGAAATGAAAGCCAGCTTCAAGGATTGCCCTGAAGCGATCAGCAACAGTTCAGAAATCGCCAAACGCTGTAATCTTGAAATAGATCTGGATGACTACCACTTTCCTGAATTTCCAGTTCCTGAAGGTGAAACTCTGGAATCCACGTTTATCTCTGCCTGCCGGGAAGGACTGAAGGTGCGTTTCGCAGCCATGCGCAAGGCCGGCACCTTTACTAAGGGAGTGGAAAAACAGTACAATGAACGGCTGGAGTATGAAATGGGTGTCATTAACTCCATGGGATTCCCCGGCTACTTTCTTATTGTTGCTGACTTTATCAACTGGGCCAAAGATCATGATATTCCTGTTGGCCCCGGTCGAGGATCAGGTGCCGGCAGTCTTGCTGCCTATGCCATGCGCATCACCAATATTGACCCGATCCCTTACGGACTTATTTTTGAGCGCTTTCTCAACCCAGAACGGGTGAGTATGCCTGACTTTGACGTCGACTTTTGCCAGTATCGACGGGGGGAGGTCATCGACTACGTCAGACATAAATATGGCGGTGCTCCCCATGTGGCCCAGATTATCACTTACGGTTCCATGAAGGCAAAAGGGGCTATCCGTGATGTCGGCAGAGCGCTCGACATCCCCTTCAACGAGGTTGACAGGATTGCCAAACTGGTTCCGGAAACCCTGAAGATGACCATTGACAAGGCTCTTGATGAGGAACCGCTCCTTCAGGATGCGGTGAACAAAAACCCCCGTATTGCAGAACTGATCAAGGTCGCACAGACCCTGGAAGGACTGGCCAGACACACCTCCACCCATGCCGCAGGAGTTGTGGTCTCCCCTAAACCCATGGTGGAATATCTCCCCACCTGCAAGGGTAAAGATGGGGAAACGCTGACTCAGTATGACATGAAACATACTGAGATGACTGGTCTGATCAAGTTTGATTTCCTTGGCCTGAAAACACTTACGGTTATAGACAATGCCATCAAACACATAAAAGCAGATATCGGCATAGATCTGGATATTGACTTCATCCCCATGGATGATATCAAGACATATGAACTTCTCTGCTCAGGCGATGCCCTGGGAGTCTTCCAGCTCGAAAGTTCAGGTATGCGTGAACTGCTGGTAAAAATGGCCCCGGAACAGTTCAGTGATCTCATCGCCCTCGTTGCTCTCTACCGCCCAGGCCCCCTTGATTCCGGGATGGTGGATGATTTTGTGGAAACCAAACATGGCCGTGCAACTGCCAATTATCCCCTGCCCCAGATCAAATCCGTTCTTGAAGAGACATACGGAGTCATTGTCTATCAGGAACAGGTTATGAAGATTGCCAATATCCTCGCCAGCTATACCCTGGGTGATGCCGATATTCTGCGCCGGGCCATGGGGAAAAAGATTGCCGAGGTGATGGACGAAGAAAAAGTCAAGTTCATGGCCGGGGCCAGAAAAAATGGAATCGACGAAAAAAAGGCCGAAGATGTTTTTGATCTGATGGCCAAATTTGCCGGTTACGGATTTAACAAATCCCATTCTGCCGCCTACGCGCTCATCTCCTACCAGACTGCCTACCTGAAGGCCCATTACCCATCCCAGTTCATGGCCGCACTGCTCTCCTGTGACATGAACAACACAGACAAGATAGTGCTTTATATCAATGAATGCAGGGAACATAACATTGATGTTTTGCCGCCGGATATCAATGAATCAGTGATCGATTTCTCCGTTCAGGACGATCGAATCCGTTTTGGGCTGGCAGCCGTTAAAAATGTCGGAAAATCGGCTCTGCAATCAATCATTGAGGAGAGAGAAGAAAACGGGAAATACAGTTCAATTGAAGACTTCTGCAACCGTGTTGATTCCAGAAAGGTGAATTCGCGTGTTATTGAAAGCCTGATTAAATCAGGTTCCTTTGATTCAGTGGGTTGTAAACGCTCACAACTTATGGCCATCATTGATCAGGCCATGGATAAGGCAAAGGCAGTGCAACGTGACAAGCAGAGTGGCCAGATGTCTCTCTTTTCCCTGTCACCCACGACAGACACGGTGGACAAGAGTGGAATAGTCCTTCCAGATATTCCTGAATGGGACGAGCGGGAAAGACTGAGCAAAGAAAAGGAAACCGTTGGTTTTTATATCACCGGTCACCCACTTGATGAGGACCTCCACGAGATCAAAACTATAGCTGACACTGACATTGCAGGTCTTGGGGAGTATGGCGAAGATCAGCCGGTTCGGATCGGAGGACTCATCCGTAGCTGCAAAGAACTCAAAAGTAAAAAAGGCGACCCCATGGCCTTCATCACAGTTGAAGACCTTTTACATTCTGTGGAAGTCATTGTCTTCCCTGATACCTTTCCCAGCTGTTACCAACTGCTTTCTTCCACAGAGACAATTATTGTTCAGGGGACCGTACAACACGATGATCGCGGCCCGAAAATCATTGCCGAGTCCATCGAACTGCTTCCGGAAGCACGGGAACATTATATAGAGTCCATAAAAATCGAACTGAACAGTGACAAAATCAGCAGAAAACGCTTAGAAGCTCTGAAGCAGGTCTTTTATCGCTATCATGGTAACTGTCCCCTGCTCCTGACTATGCATTTTCCAGGGCAGGGCGAGGTAGATATCGAAATCCTTAAGGACCTTACTATCCGCCCTTGTCGGGAGTTCACCGAAGAGACTGAAAGCCTCTTAGGCTATAAGGCTCTGTCCTTCAAAAAGACGGCTCTGACTACCAACAAGCGCAAGCGCTGGGGCCAGGCCAAAGCAGCGTAAATGTTACGCTCAAGCCCCAGGAGAGATTAAAAACAGAGGCCGCAATCCGGGCAGGTCTTGGAAGTGGTGGAGAACGTTACCCCGCAGGCCGGACAGGTGGAACTTTCCGCTCCAGTATCAAATACCGCATGAACGTTGCTGAGATCATGGGAATCCAGTGCTGTGGTACGTTTAAAATCCATGGCCAAAACATTCATCGCCTCTTCGCCATCTGCCACCTTGATCTGCAGATAAATATCTCCACCTCCACAACAGCCTTGGCCGCAACTCCCCTTTTCCCCGGCAAGAAGGGACGGAATTTTTTCAGCAGCCAGCAGTCCCTGCAGATATTTCATATCACCTAAAGGGCCTTTTCTGATAGCAGCCAGCTCGTCCTCGCTTGAGATATCCATTGTCCTTGCGGCCATTTTGCTCTTTGCCGCTTCTTCCATGGCCAGCCTCTCTGAGCCACTGATAAGTGAGATGTTACACGTTGCACAGTTTACTATATCTTCTCTGTACTCTTCGTCACATTGGGGGCAATAATTTAAATCCGGGTCTGTATAGCGCATTGTAATTTTCCTAAAAAAAACATTATAAAATAAATCGACTGAGGTCACGGTCCTCAACCACATTACGAAGTTGATCTCTCACGTACTCACCAGTTACTACAAAACGATTTTCTTCACGGTCACAGGCATCAAAGGAGAGTTCATCAAGAACCCGTTCCATCACGGTGTGTAACCGCCTGGCACCGATCTCTTCCGTTTTCTCGTTTACTTCAACGGCAATGGCGGCCAGTTCATCAATTGCTTCCGCTTCAAAAAAAAGTTCCACATCTTCAGTGGCCATCATAGCAATATACTGCTTTACAAGGGCGCTTTCCGGTTCGGTCAGAATACGGACAAAATCCTCCTTTCCAAGGGATGTCAATTCCACCCGGATGGGAAACCTTCCCTGAAGTTCAGGAATGAGGTCAGAGGGTTTGCTGGTATGAAAAGCACCACTGGCAATAAAGAGAATATGGTCGGTTTTAACCATTCCGTATTTTGTAGTGACAGTGGAGCCCTCAACGATGGGCAAAAGGTCTCGTTGCACACCTTCTCGGGAGACCTCGGGACCATGGCCCCCTGAACGCTGTGAAGCCACCTTGTCTATCTCATCGAGAAAGATAATACCGGATTCCTCGGTACGTTGCAAAGCCTCTTTGATCACCTTATCCATGTCAACAAGACGTTCCATTTCCTCATGAGTAAGCCCTTTCAGCGCATCAGGAATTTTGATCTTCCGTTTTTTCTTCTTTTTAGGGAAAATCTTGCTGAAGGCATCCTGGAGATTGGACTGCATATCCTCCATCCCCGAGGTGGTCATGATTTCCACAATGGGCATTGACTGGGATTCAGTGAGATCAAGCTCCACCTCACGGTCGTCCAGCTTCCCATCCCGCAGCATTTTCCGGAATTTTTCCCTGGTGGAGGCCTCTTCCCCTATCTGCTCATCGGGAAGAATCAATGCGGCATCATCTTTTGGCATAACAAAAGAGGGCATCCCATCCGGGCCCCGTTGCCCACTATTCTGTACGGCTGCCGGGGGGAGCAGGACATCAAGAAGACGCTCTTCGGCATTCGCCTCAGCAAAACCCTGCACACGTTCCCTTTCCTCTGCCTTCATCATACTGATAGCTATTTCCACAAGGTCACGAATCATGGACTCCACATCACGGCCCACATAACCGACTTCAGTAAATTTTGAGGCCTCAACTTTGAAAAAAGGGGATTGGGCAAGGGTCGCCAGCCGTCTGGCAATTTCTGTCTTTCCCACTCCCGTGGGACCGATCATGATAATATTCTTAGGTGCAATTTCTTCACGCAGAGGGGAAGGAACCTGACGCCTTCGCCAACGGTTTCTTAAGGCAATGGCAACAGAGCGCTTGGCAGCAGCCTGACCGACTATATACTTGTCAAGCTCGGCCACTATATCTTTGGGGGTCAAGGACTGTACTGGAATCATATTTTTTCTTCTTTCTTAGTTTTTATTATTGTCTCTATTGTGGTGGAATGGTTGGTGAAAACACAGATATCAGCTGCAATGCTCATGGCAGTGCGGCATATTTCTTCAGCATCCAAATCACTGTTCTCCACCAGAGCCAGAGCTGCGGCCTGCGCGTAGGGCCCACCAGAGCCAATGGCCAGGACTCCGTTATCCGGCTCAATCACATCACCGGTTCCGGTAAGCAGCAGAGAATGCTCCTCATCCACTGCCACCAGCATGGCTTCCAGCCTGCGCAGCATCTTATCTGTCCGCCACTCCTTGGCAAGCTCAACAGAGGCCCGCATGAGATTCCCTTTATACTGCTCAAGTTTCTGCTCCAGTTTATCAAAGAGGGTAAATGCATCCGCCGTGGCACCGGCAAAACCGGTGATCACTTTTCCGTGGTAGAGGCGTCTCACTTTTTTGGCCTGATGTTTCATCACTGTATTGCCCAAAGAGACCTGTCCGTCTCCTGCCACCGAAACCTGGCCCTTGTGGCGAACGGCAAGTATTGTTGTAGAACGTATTTTCATTTTTTTAGATTTTCTCAATTTTCAAATTTATAAGATTCACCAACCACCCTTTAGCTCAAGTGACTTCAGGTACTGGGGGGTGCTTGAGGCTACTTAGCATAGGGATGCGCTTTATCATAGACCTCAGTAAGATGATCTAAAGTAAGATGTGTATACCGCTGTGTGGTCGACAGGCTGGCATGTCCCAAAAGCTCCTGAACTGAACGTAGATCAGCCCCCATCTCCAGCAGATGAGTAGCAAAGGAGTGACGCAATGCATGGGGGGTAACAATCTGCGGGATACCTGCCCTCTCGCCATAGGCCTTAACCAGCCGTTCCACACTGCGGCTCGTGAGGCGACTCCCCTGCCCATTGAGAAATAAAGCCTTTTTGCTTTCTTCTGTTTCACGGCCCCTCCGGGCACGATCTGTTATCAGAGTTTCACGTAATGGCAGCCAAGCCCGCACGGCTTCAAGGGCAGGCCTGCCAACCGGCACCAGACGCTCCTTATTTCCTTTGCCCCTCACCCTAAGCATTTCGGTTTCAAAATCAAGGTTCAATATATCCCGCGAAACCAGTTCGGCAACACGCATGCCGGTTGAGTAGAGAAACTCAAGAATTGCACGGTCACGGAGCATGAACCGATCTTTCCTGGACGGGGCATCGAGTAGACCGAAGACCTCATCAACAGTGAGAAAAATAGGTATATACTTACCAACCTTCGGGCCACTGATAGACGACACAGGATCATTTGCAATTCTTTTTTCCCGTAATAAAAACTTAAAAAATGTTCTCAGTGCAGAAAGTTTTCGCCCAACTGTAGCGGCAGAATTACGGCCATGTAGACCCGCCACAAAACGACGGATATGGACAGCTTCCAGATCAAGGACATCCAGATCGGCGGCAAGGGTGTCAGAGAATTCCTGCAGATCTCTCCCGTAACCGTTAACGGTGTGTGGTGAATATCCCTTCTCCGTTTCCAGCCAGCGTAAAAATGAGTGAATTGCTTGCTCCATTATCATTATCATTGCGGCCTCTTCTTCCCCATTTTCTTCTCGACTTCTCTATCCTTAATGAATATATAATGCGAAGATGCACGATTGAAAAGCAAATCAATTGTTATGGCGTTGTAAAAACTCTCCATCTACTCCGTTGCTATAAAGCTTTTTACTTAGCCATTGGCAAATCTAGCTTTTAACAAGATTATCAGTTTTTAACTCTGTAATTATGGCAAAACGAACCTTTGAAAATGCGCTGAGCAAACTGGAACAAATCACCGAAGAACTTGAAGGTGGTGATATCAGCCTTGAAAAAAGCCTGAAAAAATTTGATGAAGGAATTGGTCTAGTTGAGTTTTGTAACAAGACTCTGAATGAGGCCAAGGCAAAGGTGGAACTGCTCCTTGAGAAACAGGGCGAAATCACTACAAGCCCCTTTGATGAGTTGGACCATGGAGATCAAGAGCTATCTGAATGAGCAAAGGCTGTTCATTGAGAAAGCCTTTGCCACCTATATCCCTGAAGCGAAAGGTGATTTCAGTGACCACATTCAGGCCATGCGTTATTCTCTTACCGCTGGAGGGAAACGGATTCGCCCCATCCTCTGCATGGCTGCTGCCCAGGCTGTTGAAGGTGAACATGTAGACCCTCAGGACCTCCTGCCGGTAGCCTGCGCCCTGGAATGTATTCACACCTACTCCCTTGTCCATGATGATCTCCCTGCTATGGACAACGATGATTTACGTCGGGGCAAAGCCACCAATCATATACTCCATGGCGAAGCCGCTGCCATTCTGGCAGGCGATGGTCTGCTGACCTGGGCATTTGATCTTCTCAGTAATCCTGCCCATGGAACACTCAGCTCAGACAAAAAGCTTCGTATCATCCACATTATCGCACGGGCATCCGGGTCATTGGGGATGGTAGGTGGACAGGCTCTTGATATTGCCAATGAAAACAAAACATTTCCCTTTTCAACCCTGCAGACCATTCACAGCAGTAAGACAGGTGCCCTCATCACGGCATCAGTGCTGGCAGGCGCAGTAGGGGCAGGTGCTGATGAAAAACAGCTGACAGCCCTTGAACAATACGGAAAGCAAATAGGGCTAGCTTTTCAAATCGTTGATGATCTGTTGAATGCAACTGCGACCACGGAACAGTTGGGAAAAACCGCTGGAAGTGACGCAGAACTCGGCAAAGCAACCTATCCTGCCTACTTTGGTGTTGAAAAGACACGAATAAAAGCAAAAAATGCAGTGAGCTGTGCAAAAGATTGTCTGACAGAATTTGATGACAAGGCTGAGCCTTTGCGTTTACTTGCCGATTATATATATACCCGATCACATTAACAGGATCATCACCACCACTCAGGACACAGATTATTTTGACAATAAACAGTACAGTCTGTTCCGGTACCAGACTCAAAGATATCCAGTCACCCCAGGATCTTCGCAATCTTTCTATCCCGGAACTTGATATAATAGCAAGTGACCTGCGTGATACCATCATCAGGACGACCTCTAAGACCGGGGGACACTTGGCTCCCAGCCTTGGAGTGGTAGAGCTGACCCTTGCTCTCCACTATGTCTTTAACACTCCACAGGATAAACTGGTATGGGATGTGGGCCACCAGACCTACGCCCACAAGCTGCTCACCGGCAGACAGGATCAGTTCCACACCCTTCGGCAGTACAAGGGGTTAAGTGGCTTTCCAAAATTCAAGGAAAGCGAATATGACGCCTTCGAAACCGGCCACTCCTCGACCTCAATCTCAGCCGCCCTTGGAATGACCGTCGGTAAAGATATGCAGGGCGACACAAATAGGGCAATAGCCATCATAGGTGACGGTTCAATGACTGCGGGATTGGCCTTTGAGGCTTTGAATCAGGCCGGGCATCTGGATAAGGACCTGATTGTTATCCTCAATGATAATGAAATGTCCATTTCTCCAAACGTGGGCGCCATGTCCAGTTTTCTCTCCCGCCAACTCACCAGTAAAACTGTTCGTCGTCTGCGCAAACATATCTCAACCCGCCTTAAAGAACTTCATGGGGTTGGTGACCGATTCTTGAACGTCCTCAAAAAGAGTGAAGAAAATATCAAAAGTTTCTTTACCCCGGGAATGCTCTTTGAAGCTCTGAAATTTTATTATATCGGACCCATCCCCGGACATGATCTTGAAGACCTTATTCCAACCCTTGAAAATATTAGGGACCACGTAGATGGCCCGGTTCTTGTCCACGTTCTGACCCAGAAAGGAAAGGGATACGAACCAGCTGAGAAAAACCCCGGAAACTACCATGGCGTGGGTCCCTTTAACATTAAAACAGGTATCCCAACCCCCTCTTCAGGAACGACCAGCTATACCGAAGTATTCGGAGAAACCCTCTGTAGAATTGCTCGCAGCAATCCCCAAGTTGCTGCCATCTCCGCAGCAATGCCGGCAGGAACCGGACTCACAGAATTTGCCAAAGAATTTCCTGATCGTTTTTTTGATGTGGGCATTGCCGAACAGCACGCAGTGACCTTTGCCGCCGGACTTGCATGCGAAGGAATCCGACCGGTTGTTGCCATCTACTCCTCTTTTTTTCAACGGGCCCTTGATCAAATCATCCATGACGTCTGCATCCCCAACCTGCCTGTAACTCTGGCCATTGACCGTGGCGGTGTGGTTGGCGATGACGGGCCGACCCACCACGGTGTTTTTGATATCTCTTTCCTACGTTTCATACCCAACATCACCTACATGGCACCAAAAGATGAGAACGAACTTCAACACATGCTGCATACCGCAATCACCCTCCCCGGTCCTGCAGCGATCCGGTACCCAAGGGGTGCTGGAGAAGATGTTGATCTCGACCAGAAACTGACAGTCTTAGAACCGGGAAAGGCTGAACTCTTAAGAGAAGGCAATGACATCCTCCTGCTGCCTATTGGCAACAGGGTCTATCCTGCACTGAGAGCTGCTGAAGGATTGGAAAAACTGGGAATTGATGCCGCTGTGATCAATCCACGATTCATTAAGCCCCTTGACAGTGAACTGATCTGTCACTGGGCTGAAAGAACAGGACGGGTGGTGACAGTGGAAGACAATGTACTGCACGGTGGTTTTGGAAGCCTTGTCCTGGAGCTCTTATCCGCCAATAGGCTGTTTACAGTAAAAACACACCTGCTCGGACATCCGGACCATTTCATTGAACATGGTCCGCAAAAAACATTATGGAAAAACTCAAGGCTGGATTCCCCTGCCATCATCAATGCAGCCATGGAGTTGATGAAAGAATAATGGCGTCCTGAAAACTCTCCTTCTGCTTCTCTACGGTGACTCCCGACTTTACGAAAACATCATTTGCAGCGTCTGCCAACGGCTACTGGTAATAGCTGAGATACCAATCCACAAAAAGCTTCACTCCCACATCAAGCGGCGTATCCGGCTTATAATCAAAATCCCTGATCAGATCATCAACATTGGCATAGGTTGCCTGCACGTCTCCTGGCTGCATGGGCAGAAAATTCTTATCTGCCCGCTTCCCAAGATTTTCCTCAAGCAATTGAATGAAATAGAGCAATCGCTCTTTTTTGTTGTTTCCAATATTATAAATCCGGTAAGGACAGTAGGATGTTGCAGGATCGGGACGTTCACTGTTCCAGGAGAAATCAGGCTCTGCCGGCTGCTGAACCACCCTGGCAACCCCTTCTACAATATCATCTATAAAGGTGAAATCACGTTCCATATTGCCGTTATTAAAAACATTGATCGGCTCTCCACCAAGGATAGCCCTGGCAAAAAGCATGGGAGCCATATCCGGTCTGCCCCAGGGGCCATAGACGGTAAAGAATCTGAGCCCGGTACAGGGTAAACCATAAAGGTGGCTGTAGGAGTGGGCCATAAGTTCATTGGCTTTTTTCGATGCGGCATACAGGGAAACAGGATGATTGACCGCATCATGTTCCGAAAAGGGCTGATGGGTATTGGCCCCATACACGGAACTTGATGATGCATAAACAAAATGCTTCACCCCTGAATGCCTGCATCCTTCAAGGAGATTGGCAAAGCCCACAAGATTGGTATCAATATAGGAGGCTGGGTTTATAAGGGAGTAGCGAACACCGGGCTGGGCAGCAAGATTGACTACAGCATCAAAACTGTTATCACTGAACAGTTGCTCCATGGCCCCGCGATCGGAAATATCAAGCTCAAGATTTTGAAATCCTGAACCGGCAGCAATTTTGGCAAGCCGATCTTTTTTCAGACTGACATCATAATAGTCGGTTATGGTATCAATGCCGATTACTTCACAACCTGACTCCCTCAGTTTCCTGGCCAGAAAAGAACCGATAAAGCCAGCTGTGCCGGTAACGAGTATTTTTTTCATCTTCAATTCAGTCATCAAAATCGCCTTTCGGTCCCTTATCACTGTCAAGCTCTGCAGCGCGGGCTATTATTTTTTCTTTTGTCCAATCGGCAGGGTCCTCGATCCTTTCGGCCTTGGGCCCAAGGTCATAGGAACCGGCCTTGAGAATGGCCTCTTTGGCAAGATCTGCCGAGTCATCTGCGAAAAAGACGTTGACCAGCATGTTGTAGATAAAGTCTTCCACCCGCTTACTCATCCTCAGGCGTATCTCACTGGCTTGCCCGGAGATCTTTGTCTCAAAAGGCAGGTTCAACTGTTTATAGGCCCCGCCCTTCCAGCCCTTGTTGTCTGCGTAGGCCACCATCTGCTCCCACATCTCTTCAGTGACACCCTCGCCCTTGAGTTTGATAAAATTTCCGCTATTATCAAGGATTGCATTTCCATAATCGTTGACCTCCAGTCCCCAGGCCACCATTTGCAGAGCCGTTGCGACGTTGGCCTTGGTGGTCGAGGTCTCCCGGGCGATGGCACGCAGCCTCTCGGAACTGTTTCCGGAGGTTCCATGCTGTGCCCCTGATGTTCCATAGGGTGCCAGCGCCTTATGAATCTCTCTGGTTAACTCCACTTGAATGCCCTGGCCAGAGGCCTCAATGCCGTGAGTGGTACCGTTGTTCAGGGCTATCCAGTCGGCACATATGCCATGGGCGTTCAAGCCCTTGATCAGAAAAGAGGCATCATCCACGGTGGATAAGCCTTGTGTACCTTTGATCTCACCGACCTCGGTTTCGAGACCGGCCCAGGCAGGAATGCAGCTGTTCAGCTCCAGGTTGGCAAAGAGGTTTTTATCATCGACCATGTGGGAAGCATCAACGGCAATGGAAGTGATTCCTGCGTCAAATATTGAGGGCACTTCCACCTTGGCCATAGCCATATCACTTTCCTGTTTGATTCCATAATGATCGGCATGAATTGCCACCGGAACGGTAATACCCATCTCATTACAGAGGCTGTCAACAATGCGGGCCATATTCCAGTAATTCACAGCACAATATGCATTGGCTCCGCCTTCTGAACGGGCAATTTCTATTATAATAGCACTGTTGGCACGTTGAGCCGCCTGCAGAGCACCACGGATAACAAAATAATTTCTGCCGTTCGCCGCCATAGTCATGGCCGCACCTTTAGCAAGAAGTGCTCTGTCAACTACTTTACCGCTGACAAGCAGAGCGCGTGAATGGGGAAAGAGTTTCTGAATATTTGGCGGTCGGCCGATCTCAAGGACTTTTGTATAGTCTGCGTTGTTACTCATAGTAACCTCCGTTGCGGTCATCATCGTTTTTTGAATGGTTATTCTTATACTGTATCAGGACTTGCCCCCAACAGACTGGAATAAAACCGGGACTCAGTTCAGTACCCCCTTGTGGGGTGAAAGTACCTTCACGAAATCATTTTAGGCAATACAAAACAAGAAAATGATTTCTAAGTTACTAAAAATCCAGAACCAGCAAAAGCAAAAACGAATAAAATCACTCTTGATGGCATCGTATTTATACCCTTTTTTCGGGTGAAAACTCTCCATCTGCTTCGTTGCTGCATTTTTTATTTAGCCATCCTATGTTTGAGGTTTTTACGATGGTTAAGTAAAAAGCTTCATATTGGAGGCGTGCAATTTTTCTATCATTTCGGCGTACATACGGTACGTCGTAATGATAGAAAAATTGTAACAACGAACAAGATGAAGAGTTTTTACGACGCCATCATTCTTTGGTTTCAGCCAAATCCAACTCACGTTCCGCTCTATCTTTTTCCTGAAAATCCATAAA
The DNA here is from genome assembly GCA_021737265.1 of Desulfocapsa sp. Lineage (GTDB taxonomy): Bacteria > Desulfobacterota > Desulfobulbia > Desulfobulbales > Desulfocapsaceae > Desulfocapsa. The sequence continues at coordinate 15,774 of JAIPEF010000066.1, forward strand.
TGTCTTCTTGCCGAAGAAGTACACCGCGACAACACTAATCTCATAGAGGATCAACAGTGGAATCCCCATCATCAATTGATTGACGATATCGGGGGTGGGAGTTAGGACGGCGGCAATAATAAAATTAATGAGAATTGCATATTTCCTGTTTTTATTCAAGAAAGAGACGGTAACAATCCCCATCTTAGCAAGAAATACCATGAGAATCGGCATCTCGAAAATAACTCCAAAAGCGATGAGCAGTCGCAGAGCCAGTGAAAAATATTCACTTACCGCAGGCAATGAGGTGAGAAATTCATTGGAATAGCCTACCAGGAAGCGAAAGGCAGGTGGAAAGACAACAAAATAGCCAAAGGCGGCACCGCCCAGGAAACAGAGGGTGGAAAGAAATGTGAAAGGAACAAGCACCCGTTTTTCATGCTTATACAGACCGGGGGCAATAAAGCACCATATCTGGTAAAATATAACAGGGCTGGCAAGCAGCAGACCGCAGACAAGTGCGAGCTTTAGATAAAAAAAAATCCTTCCTGGTAAGAGGTAAAGATTAAGGAACCACCATCGGGCAGAACATCTATCAGGGGTTTGAAGAACCAGGTACCGATGGGTTTTATGAACGCATAGGAAACCGCAAAACCTATGATTATGACAAGAAACGATTTAACGAGGCAGGAACGCAGTTCACGCAGGTGATCGGTTAAGGCCTGGGACTCAAACTCCTGACCTTCTTTACCTGTATGGTTCTTTTCTCCGCCTGTCTTATCGTCCATTGTTTTCTCCATTAATTCAGCACTGCGCATCTCCTCTTTTTACCTTAATTCCCTTTTTCTGACAAGAGGATAGTCGCTCTCCCCCCTCAGCAACGTACCCATAAAAATAACCTAGGAGCCTGACCGAAAATGCCCTTTTTCCCCAACTCTTCGTTGCTTGTAAAAAATAATGCTCGGAATATTATGTATATGCCTGTGCTTATTTTTCACAGATGCCTCGATTTGAGAAAAAATGTCTATTCTCGGACAAGCTCCTAGTACAGCGTAAACCTTAATTTGCCGTTTTGCGTTCGTCCGTCATACCCGAGTGCTCCCTGCTTAAAACATACTGGGACAAGCGTTATCGGGTATCCAGGAATTTAGCTACGCTCTGGATCCCCGATTACTCCCTCGAGGATGACTTCGATGAGAAGATGCAAGCCTTACAGTGTACTAAGCAAGCGTTGCTGTTCTTTATTTTTTTGCCTTCATTACTCCAATTTGACTTATGTCAATTCTATATGATTAAATAATAGATATTGTTTTTTTTGAAAATTAACGCCTCTTGTCAAAGAGTGGTAAGGGGCCCATCGGTAACCATTTTTACCCTGGGGAGGGAAAAAAATGAAAACATTTAAAACAGCATTAGCCGTTGGTGCTTTCGCTCTGCTAGCCACTGCAGCAACTGCAGTGATAGCGGACGATTGTATCGACTGCCATACCAAGGTTTCCCCTGGTATGGTCCAGGACTGGAAGGCATCAGAGCATTCAAAAAATGATGTCACCTGTTCATCCTGCCACGGAGCCAAACACACCACCGCGGAAGACTCCAAATCGGCACAGCTGCCATCTGAAGAAGTCTGTGCAGAATGTCACCAGGAGCAATTTGACTCCTTTGCCATGGGCAAGCATAACTTCGGCTGGACTGCTCTGAATGCAATCCCAGCTACCCACATGGCACCGGATGAATTAATTGAAGGCGGTCGTGGTTGCGGCGGTTGTCACAACATGGGTATTAAATCCGAGGCCCAGAAAAAAGATCAACTGGAGAAAGGCTATCGTTACCAGACCAACTCCTGTGACGAATGTCATACCCGTCACACCTTCTCCAAGAAAGAAGCCAACAGTCCCAGGGCCTGCCAGCAGTGTCATATGGGATATGACCATCCCCAATGGGAGATGTGGTCAAGCTCTAAACATGGTGCACGTTATTTTGCCATCCAGAATGGTGATCTGCCGAAAAGTGCAGTTGCACCTACCTGCCAGACCTGTCACCTCCCTGATGGAACTCACGAAAATCACACGGCCTGGGGATTCTTAGGTGTTCGTCTGCCACTTCCTGAAGACAAGCAGGAAGCAGCTGACCGGGTAACCATCCTCAAAGCCCTTGGTGTCCTTGACCCTGAGACAGGAGAGCCCACTGCCATCCTTGATGCTGTTAAAGCCGTTGACATGGCAAGACTTGACCAGGCCTCCTGGGAGAAAGAACGCACCAAAATGCTTAAGACCTGTACCCAGTGTCACTCTGAGACCTATGCAAGAGTACAGCTGGAAATGGGAGATTCCATTCTTGGTAAGGCTGATCGTTTGATGGCTGAAGCCATTGAAACTGTGGCCGCACTGTACAAAGAAGGCATCATTAAGAAACCTGCAGGATATCCCCATAACTATCCTTTCCTTCTCAGCTTCATGCACACCAATGGTGCAGCCTGGGATAAAGATCTGGACAAACTCTCATTCATCGACCAGGTACTCCTTCGCATGTATATGAAACACCGCATGAGGGCCTACCAGGCATTCTTCCATGTGAATCCTGACTATGCCTACTGGTACGGTTGGAACATGATGACTGAAGATCTTGGGGAGATCAAGGAACTGGCTAAAACCATGCGGGCCACCCATAAGAAATAAGAGCTCCTGCTCTGTAAAACAGTTCCTCACGGGCCCGGAACATCTTTTTGTACATGAAGATGAGCCGGGCCTTTTTTTGTTTACAGTCTACTGTGTACAGAGCTGATCAAAAGTTGTATCGTAATTGATGATGGCGTCGCAAAAACTCTCCATCTGCTTCGTTGCTGCATTTTTTATTTAATTTCGACGTACCTTAGTACGCCGAAATTAAATAAAAAATACGCGCCTCGCGCCCGTAGGAAGTACTCTTGGGGTGCATATGGAGCTTTTCACCCTAACT
>JAIPEF010000067.1 GCA_021737265.1 Desulfocapsa sp.
TGAAAAATAATAACTACAGATTGAGCATGGATGAAATTGAAATCAAGGTTCGCGTAGCGACCCGAAGGGCTTGACCTTTAATTCAATTTCATCCGTGCTATTTTACTTGTTTTACCCACAGATTCGTCTGAAGAACCTTTTTCTTCTTTCTTTTTCAAATACGCGGTTGCAGATTCTTAATACCCTGACAAAATCAGGAATACTCATTGGCATTGGAATCATTCTTTCTGTCAGCCCATTTGTCATAAGGCATTACCAGATCAATGACCATATACGAATCACCCCTCTGCAATCCGGCTTTTTACTTTATGCCAACAATAATTACTCCAACAGCAGTCCCTACTATCAGCCGGTAGCATTTGCCTCATCCCATCCAAAAGAGCAGGGGATTCAATTTACCATAGAGGCTAGCAGAAGAATGGGACGAAAAGTGACTGCTGCTGAAGCCAGTAATTTCTGGAAAAAAGAAGTGCTGTCAACAGTTATAGAAAATCCGTGGTACTGGCTGAAGAAATTGGGACAAAAGAGTCTTTCCTTTTTGAGCTTTGCCGAGGTTGACGACCATTACCACATAGGATTCATCGCTTCTCTCGTGCCCTGGTTTGCCTACCCGTTTTTCCCCTCCTGGCTCTTCTTTCTCCTTGGCATAACAGGACTCACTGCTGCAGTTATGCTGAACAGAAGCCGAACACCCCTCTGGCCTCTGGCTGTGATTTTTTTCTCTTATGGGGCAACACTTATTTTGTATTCAACCGGGACCCGTTTTCAGCTGCCCTTGCTGGTGATCCTTCTCCCTGTTTCTGTCTTCACCGGTGAAAGAGTATTCTTTTTATTCCGTGAAAAAGCATGGAAAAAGATCTCCGCCTGCCTCTTTCTCCTGGTATCTTTTACAGTGTTGGGATTACTCCCTCTTCAGGGAGGCAGGCCAATGGCTGGCCATTATAACACCTATGCCTTTCTCCTTAACAGGAATGGTCAGGAGAGTGATGCCGTCATATGGTGGGAGAAGTCTGCCATCCTGAATGAACCCTACTCCGCCTATGCAAATCTCTTTTTAAGCGGCAAATATTACCACCGCTATGGAAAGGACAAGGCCGTTACGACCCTTGAAGAAATTCCCGATTCATCATTTGTTGCTGCAGCAAAATACGCCTCCCTTGGTGATATTCTTCTCCATCATGGGCAGGTGGAACAGGCACAGGAACACTACGAGAAATCCCTGGCAATTAATAGTGGCCAGAAGAGGGTGCACCAAGAACTTATTGACATCCTCCGCCGAAAAAATGACAAAAGACTCAAAAAAGAGATTGAGAAATTACAGCTCATAAAATCTTTTTATAACTAGACAAATTACTTTTTCACACCTTTACCCCGAAAAAAAACAGCTGTTTGTTATTTGAATTATTGTTTTTTCTGTACTTAAATAGAAGTAATAGTCATCAGGTATGTGCATGTGGATAACTTTTTCATCTTCGGGGAGAAGAGTAATGAAGAAAACTTGCCTTTGTATTGTGTTATTGAGTGTACCCTTATTTTCTGTACCCTCAGTCATGGCTTTGCGGACGGAAATCATTTCCAAAAGTTCCAGCGGCGAGATTGGGAACAGTGACAGTTATAATCCCTCGGTTTCCGGAACCGGGCAGTTTGTGGTCTTTGACTCATACGCCTCTAACCTGGTGGAAGATGATGACAACTCTCACCGTGACATCTTTTATCGCAATCGCAACACGGGAATAACCAAACTGGTAAGTGTCTCCTCCATTGGCACCCAGGCTGACGGGGACAGCTTTCACCCTGTAATTTCTGCCGATGGCTCAACCATCGCATACGCATCCAGGGCCAGTGATTTAGTGGCCGGGGACAATGAGGGTTTTACAGACATCTTTGTTTATGAAATGGCCACTAAAAAAACCAGTCGCATCACCGTCGCAAGTGACGGTAAGGATGCTAATGATAACAGCGACTCCCCCTCTCTCTCCAGTGACGGCCGCTACGTGGTCTATCAGTCGGCTGCCTCAAATCTTGTCCCGAACGACACCAATGAGCAAACAGACGTTTTCCGCTTTGATAGACAGACAGGGAAAACCGTACGGGTCAGTGTGGATTTCCAGAGCAATGAAACCTCTGACGGACCCAGTACCGCTGCAGTCGTTTCAGCCACAGGAAGATATGTTGCCTTTCAATCCGATGCAACATACATAACCCCCTGTGACGACAACCATCGATCAGATGTCTTCAGGCGTGATATGGTTGAAGGAACCGTCACCAGGGTGAGTGTCGGCACCTATGCCTGTGAGGCAAATAGCAGCAGCTATCACCCCGGAATTTCAGGCGATGGCCGTTATGTCGTTTTTTACTCCAGTGCCAGCAATCTCTTACTCTGGAGCGACCAGGAAGACACCAACGGACACAACGATGTCTTTGTTCACGACACCCAGGATCTGGTAACAGAGCGGGTCAGTGTCAGCAGCAATGGAACGGAAGGGGATGGCAATTCCGGAGGTTACGGCGGCAGCATGTCTTCCGATGGACGCTATGTGGCTTTCTACTCGGAAGCATCAAACCTTGTGGATGACGATGGAAACGGCACCTATGATATCTACGCCCATGACCGAAACACAAAAAAAACCACTCGGGAGAGTGTTGGCCACTACTGGGAGCAGGCAAATGATGGGGCAGCAGAGCACTCCACCATTTCAGCAAACGGCCGCTATATCACCTTTGATTCGACCGCCACTACTCTGGTCCCCGGAGATGATAACGGCAGAAGGGACATATTTCTCAGGGATTACCTGTGGGCCGGGCCTCTGGTGACCTCAATCAGTCCTGGTTCTGGAGATTTTCATGGTGGCACCATTTTAACTATCACCGGGGAAAATTTTAAGGCAGGGGTAACGGTTAAAATTGACAACAAAAGTGCCCTCAATGTTGTTGTTTCAGGGAATACCAAAATCACCTGTATTACACCTCCCCATGACCCCAAAAAGGTAACTGTCACTGTGACGAATCCTGATGGTCAGAGCTGGGAGTACCCAATCAGTGCTCCCGGATTCAACGGTTATACCTACAGGAGTATGGCAATGCCGTGGATGTTTCTCCTCCTGTAACAGTTTTTATCTAATTGGCACCACAAGAGGCATCAAGGAGGGCTGCACGGTCCAGACCATTACGGTCGTTAATGTTGACGTAGAGGCCCTCCAGCCAAAAAGGTTCAAGGGGATGCCCCTGCTGACATAAGATGTCGAGTAGGGAGATGAAATCCACAGAAGACTCCTTTCCCCTATAGGCCTCCTCCAAAAAAGAAAATATTGCTGGTGAAAGAACAAATGTCCCGCACCCAAGGAGATCGTTTCCCGGGTGCACTGGTTTTTCAACCAGCCGATAAATGGCTCCGCTGCCACTGAGCTGAACACTATAATTCTCTTTTATTACAGCTGGCTGAGCCCCTTTTTTAACTGCACATGTCGCCAGTTTCTGTCGATAATCCACTGTTGCCAATTGCTGATGATTTGATCCCTGGTAATACTCATCACCAAGAATGACACAAAAATAATTGTCAACCCACTCTCTGCTCAAAAAAACAGACCAGGCCAGCCCCAGATCAAGGTTCATATTTTTAATAAAATGAAACTGCATACCCCACCTTGACCCGTTCCCAAAGTACTCTTCTATTACAGAACCCAGATATCCTGTGATGATTACAATCTCACAGATACCCATCTGATCCCGCATCAATTCAATGTTGCGCTGCAAAAGAGGAATACCATGTATTGTAAACATGCATTTGGGTGTGACCAGGCTTTCGGGCCATGCTCTCACTCCCCTTCCCGCGGCAGGAATGACTCCATACAACTTCTTCACCTGAATTGATCTCTGTTGCAAGCTCTGATGGTGAACGAAAAAAACACCATCAAATACAACAACTTGACAACCTCCTGGAAATGGCTCATTTTTGATTTCCCCACATTTCGCAGTCGGTATTGAACTGGAATTTCGTGAATTCTAATCTTGTTTCGTGCCAGTCGGGCAGCTATCTCCAGAACATGCTCAAATCCATTGTAATGCATGGGAAGATCATAAACAGTCTGCCGTTTGAACCCTTTGAAGCCGGTATAAAGATCCGTAATCTCCTGACTGAAAATAAGATCAAAAAGGGCTGTCACCGTTTTATTCCCCAAGGCTCTGTTCCAGGGAATATCGACCATTTGTTTACCCGCAAACCTTGAGCCATATACCACCTCATGGTTATCCAGGGCGGATACCATTTCAGGGATGGATTCAGGTGGATATTCTCCATCAGCGTCTATGATAATAATCTTTTCAGTAACAGAGGATCGGATACCGTCACGTAAAGACGCCCCATATCCTTCATTGTCAGCATGTTGAATAAGCACAGTCCCGGGAAAATCTTTTATAATCCGACAGCTGTTATCTGTGGAGCCATTATCAACAAAAATTGGCCGGAGATGGAGTGGAAGAGCTAGCAGACGACAACAAAAATCGGGTAAAGAGGCTTCTTCATTCAGAACGGGAATAACAACATCGATGGTTTCCATACTGTGATTTGTAGTTCTGATTCCCTGTTTTTTCCAGAAAATATTTACCAAGCATGGTAATCTTCTTCTCTGATCTCGTTAAAACTCTCATTGCTATTTAGTGCCTTAGAAATTATTTTCAAGTTGTCTTTTAGAGAAAAGAATTTCTAAGGTGCTTATGCCGGCCTACTTGCCGTTTACCGGTGTCAGGACAAGCCAACACCCAAATCTGTCCCCTATGGAAAACCAACGATTCATAATCCACATCGACATGGATGCTTTTTTCGCATCAGTGGAACAGATGGACAACCCGAAAACAGCAGGCCGTCCCCTTATAGTTGGCGGTAACCCGCAAGGTAGGGGGGTGGTGGCAGCATGCTCCTATGAGGCGAGGAAGTTCGGCATCCACTCCGCCATGTCAGCGGCCAATGCCCTCAAGCTTTGTCCCCATGCCCTCTTTATCCGTCCGCGAAAAGATCGGTACCATGAAGTCTCCACCCAGGTCATGAATATTTTCAAAAACTGTGCACCTCTTGTGGAACCCCTCTCTTTAGATGAGGCATTTCTCGATATATCAGCAGATCATGCGAACTTGCCCGCTGCTGTCCGGACGACTGAACAGATTCGCAGTCGAATTTTCCATGAGGTTGGCCTCACCTGTTCGGCCGGCGTCTCCTATAACAAATTTCTTGCCAAAGTAGCCTCTGATATCAATAAACCCGATGGCCTTACCGTTATACCTGTTGAAGAGGCAAAAGATTTTCTTGCCTCTCTGGCCATTGGAAAATTTTACGGTGTGGGAAAAGTAACCGAAAAAAAAATGCACTCCCTTGGTGTTCGGACCGGTCAAGACCTTCTCCGATTCCAGAAGATTGAGCTTGAACGCTTCTTTGGCAAGGCCGGGGCTTTTTTCTATGATATTGCAAAGGGTATTGATAATCGCCCCGTACAGAGCAGGCAGGAACGAAAATCCATTGGTTCGGAAACCACCCTGCAGACAGATATCCTTGAACTTCAGCAGGTAGATGAGGTCCTCGAAAAGTTGAGCCTCAAAGTTGAACACGCTCTGCAGGCCAAAGGCTGCAGTGGCAGTACCATTACTCTGAAGGTTCGCTATCATGATTTCACCACAGTCACCCGCTCTCTGACTTTTCCCACTCCGCTTTCGAAAGCTGATGAGATCATGAGCCATGTTCCTAAACTTCTGCGAACAACGGAGGCGGGAAAGACGAAGATCCGTCTCCTGGGACTTACCCTTTCCAACCTTACAGACAGATCGCAGAGGATGCCGAGACAACTGAATCTCCCTTTTTCCTGAAGCCATTTGGAAAAGCCTGTTTACTTCTCCGATTCTGCTTAGTATGTTTTTCCTTAGGGAGTGTCTCTCTCTAAATGGTAATTATTGAGAGATACCAGGAAAAAATACATTACTCAGTTTACCTTCAGACTTTTCGAACATAATGAAAAAACTCTTCCATTCAATTCTCAGTATTTTCCGCTGGATTGGGAAATTCCTTACAGGTCTCAGAATTTTTACCCTGAATATGGTCTTTCTGTTTCTGCTCTTTTTTATCTTTTCTTCCATCTCATCCATTACACCGAAAAAAGAGGAAAAAATCTCAAAAAGTGGTGCCCTGGTGCTCAGTCTGTCAGGAGACATTGTGGAAGAGAAACAGTACTCAGACCCTTTGTCCACCCTGTTAAGCGACAAACTCGGATTCGACGCCCTGCCGTCAGAAACCCTTTTTCAGGACATACTTGACGTCATAGCAAAAGCAGCGATTGATCCCAACGTCACCTGCATCCTCCTTGATCTCAGCTCTCTTGGATCAGTCGGCCTCAACCAGCTGCAATCCATTGGTCAAGCCCTGTCTGAATTTAAGGCCAGCGGGAAGAAGGTGATCGCCGCCGAAGATTATTATCAGCAGAAAGCCTATTATCTCGCAAGCTTTGCAGACGAAGTATACCTCAACCCAATGGGAGGGGTCGATCTGCATGGTATCGGTACCTACAGGCTCTACTTTAAAGATGCCATTGATAAGCTGAAGATAAACTACACTGTTTTTCGCGTGGGAACCTTCAAATCCGCCCTTGAGCCGATCATGCGAAACTCCATGTCTGCTGAAGCACGGCTCCAAAACATGACATGGCTCACCGCTCTCTGGGATACTATCACCACAGATATCAGCAGAGAACGAAAACTGGATAAGGACAGCATCAGGATATACACAGAAAATATTTCCTCTGAACTTGCCACAGCCGGAGGCGACACTGCCATTCTTGCCTTGGAAACAGGCCTGGTGGATGGGTTAAAGACCAGGGAGGAGCTGCGTAATTACCTTATCCGGCTTGCTGGAAAAAACACTAAGGGCAATTTCAAACAGATCGCGATGAATGACTATCTAAACAGTACCTCCCGGTCTTTTGTTGATCCCCCTGACAAGAACAGATCCATTGGCATTATCGTTGCCCAGGGAGTCATTCTCAACGGAAAACAGCCCGTTGGTGTCATTGGCGGTGATTCAATGACTGCGCTCATTCGCAAGGCCCGGGAAGACCAAGACATCAAAGCCCTGGTCCTGCGCATTGTTTCCGGAGGAGGCTCTGTCTTTGCCTCTGAAATCATTCGCCAGGAAATTCTGGAATACAAGAAAACCGGAAAACCGCTGGTAGTGTCCATGGGTTCCATGGCAGCATCGGGAGGGTATTGGATAGCCGCGGATGCCGATGAGATCTGGGCATCCCCTGTCACCCTGACCGGTTCCATTGGAATTTTTGCTGCCATCCCCACCTTTGAAAACAGCCTGTCAGAGATGGGTATTTACAACGATGGTGTTGGAACCACCAGCCTTGCAGCGGCCCTTGACCTTACCCGTCCCCTGTCACCCCTGTTAAAAGAGAGCATTGAAATCAACCTCCACCATGGCTATGAACAGTTCCTTGATATTGTCGCAACCGGCAGAGCTATGGAGCGAAAAAAGCTTACAGAAGTTGCTGAAGGACGTGTTTTTGATGGCAAAACCGCCCTGGAACTCGGATTGGTTGACAAACTTGGCAACATGGATAGTGCCATTCAGTCTGCTGCAGCACTTGCAGGGCTGGATGATTACAGTGCCTCGTTTATACGTAAACCCGTTACCGTAAAAGATGAAATTCTGCAGATTTTTTCTGGAAAAGTCCTAACCTGGCTTGCATCAGTCAGTATTTCACCATCTCTACAGGCAACACTTAGTCGCCTGCTGACTCCAATCCGTGAAATTCTGCTCTTTGATGACCCAAAAGGCTTGTATGCTCACTGTATGATTCACGATCTTGCACTGTGATGGCGTTGTGAAAATTCTTCATCTGCTTCATTGCTGGTTTACAGCTTACGAGTAAATAACAATCGATTACAATCACAACGATTTTCATCTGTTTCTCTTTTCCGTTTACTAATTTTTTTCAATTCGAGCTATTATGAGAACCTTTTCGCTGCTTATCTCCTGTGTTACTCTTCTCTGTCTGACAACTCTGAACAGCTTTGCTGCAGAAACCTTTATTGTTTCAGGTAACCCAAAGGCTCCACCGGTAATGTGGGAGGAGTACAACAAGCTCACCGGTGTAGGCCCCGATATCGCCGGAGCTATTTTAAAGGAACTGAACCTCGATTATGATATCAGGATTGAAGGAAATTGGCAGCAGGTGCAAGATAAGTGCAAAAGTGGTGAGGTGGACATGATCGTCGCTGCATATAAAAATGATGCCCGTGCAGCCTATATGGACTACTCCATGCCTTACCTCCCGCAACCGACAGTGATCATAGTTGATGGCGTCGTAAAAACTCTTCTATAATCATTTTGAGAACTGGAAAAACCTCATCACAAAACGTTCCAGATATTTTAATAGAGACTCCAGCGTCAGGGGTAGTGAACAACAGGAATACCTGAAAGCCCAGGATGCATATGAAAAAGAAAAACTCGGCCGCCTGCTCATGGACAGTCGTGAAGGTTTACCTGCTGCGGCAGAGTAACATCAACTCACCCTTATACTGGGTCAGAGTTTTTTTTATAAAACTCTGACTCAGCGGTTCTATCGCAGCATCGCCCTCATGCAATTAGCCGACATTGTCCCCCAACTCTGGCCCAGCCTGATCTGGCCACTCATTCGCCTCATCTGTTTTATCTCCATTGGCCTGCTGATTGCCAACTTCATTGAAGCCCTGAACTGGACCAACAGAGTGGCAACTCTGGCACGTCCCCTTGTCAAATTTGGCAACATCTCCACCACTGCCGGTGCCTCTTTTTCCATGGCCTTCTTTTCAGGCATTTCAGCCAACACCATGCTGTCCGAGGCTTACGAAAAGAAAAAAATGGCAAAAAAGGAACTGATCCTCTCCAACCTTCTTAACAGCCTCCCCACCTACTTTCTCCATTTGCCCACTGTCTTTTTTATCACCGTACCATTGATCAAGGGCGCCGCAATACTTTACGTGGGAATCACCTTTGGTGCTGCCATCTTCCGCACCATTTCCATTGTCGTTCTCAGTCGTTTTCTGCTTTCACCAACAGACAGCACAGCTTCTGCCAGTACACCCACAGACAGCAGAGACTCTAAGAAAATTGACTGGAAAGGAGCACTGAAAAAAAGCTGGCAGCGCTTTCAAAAACGGATCCGGAAGATCGTTCTCTTCACAGTACCAATCTATATCCTGGTCTTTCTCATGCACCGGATCGGTTTTTTCAGGACACTGGAGATGAACATGGCCGAGTATCTCTCTTTTCTCCCCTGGCTCACTCCAGAGTCCATAGGAATCATTACCCTCCATATTGCGGCAGAATTTACCGCCGGACTGGCTGCAGCCGGCGCACTGCTGCAGGAAGGCAGCATGACCTATCGTGAGATCATTCTGGCATTACTGGTAGGCAATGTCCTCTCCTCTCCGGTACGGGCCATCCGCCATCAGTTTCCTTATTATGCCGGAATTTTTCCACCGAAGATTGCTGTTGAACTGATTGTCTGCAACCAGATCTTTCGGATTGGCAGCCTGATTCTTATAGGGGGGCTCTATTTCGTTGTGACAATGTAGGGTTACACACCTCCAATTTCATTTTCGTGCTTCACATTCCATTGTTTTTCTGGTATTTTTTTTCTTTGATAAACTCGTAAAAACCTCAAACCTAGGATGGCTAAGTATTTATGCCCGGTAGTTAGGGTGAAAAACTCCATATGCGAGGCGCGTATTTTTTAATATCTAAATATTTTTTCTTTACTGAGTACTATTCATTCTTCCCATCAGGTGGCAGTTATGAAAAAGATTTTCCTCGTTCTCTGTTTCTGTCTCGTCATTCTTCCCTCTTCCATACAGGCCACACCTTCTGCCCCGGCATCCCTGGATGATATTCCTCTGGTCGGGCGCTATACCATTTCAGCAACTATTGGTGCTGACCAGGCTCAATACCACGCCCGACTGGAAGAAGATAAACAGATCTTCCACAACCAATCTCAGGAAATCAGCGCCTTTATCAATGCCACCGGGTTACAGATAAACAACTTCGAGACTCCTTTCAGTCTGAGCCTGTCCCGGTATGGTTATGGCGAAACGTTGTCCACAGTCCAGGCAGCAGGCCCACACGGTCAGAAAAACAGGGTCGAACTGCAGCGCGGTCCAATTACAGAATGGTATGTCAACGGCCCGCTTGGCCTGCAGCAGGGATTCACCCTGACCCAGCGGCCCCAGCGACCGCCTCAGGAAGCGGACTCCGAACTTCACCTCACCCTTGCCATGAAAGGGCTCCGGGGTAAAACATCTCCAGATGGGCTGAATATGAATCTGTTCGATCCCTCCAATAAAACAGTCATGCAATACGGCGGACTGACCGCCTTTGACGCCAAAGGATTTGCACTCCCTGCCAGGCTGGCAGCCACGGACAACACCCTCCACATCTACGTTGATGACCGCAGAGCCGACTACCCCATAGTCGTTGATCCCCTGTTCCAGAAGGCCAGACTCACCCAGGATGGAGAAGCCAACGACGAGCCTGACCTGCAGCTGGGTTGGTCGGTGGCCCTCAACAACGATACCGTGGTGGTTGGTGCCAGAGGCTTTCATGACATTGTAGGGACTAAGCGGGGGACAGTCTATGTCTACAAAAAACCGGACACGGGCTGGGCGAATATGACACAAACAGCCCGACTCTATGCCAGTGACGGCGTTGCAGGGGATTCCTTCGGTACCTCCGTGGCCATTAACAGCACAGACAACATCATTGTTGTGGGAGCTCCTGGTCATGATGCTGGCAATGGCCAAGTATACCTTTTTATCAAACCAAAGATTGTAATCGGAGGATCCCGCTGGCTGAGCAGGTCTGAAGATGCCGTACTGACAAATTGGGATATCCCGAGCTATTATGATAATTCAGAATTCGGCACTTCAGTGGCTATCGATAATGTCAGTGGTGCGATTGTAGTAGGGGCGCCAGGTTACTCATCCTGGACAGGCGGTGCCTACGTCTTTTCTCGACCAGGATTCCCGGATTACTGGGAAACATCTGAGAGTTATGTCCCCTCAGCCCAACTTATGCCGACCGCAGGAACCAATGAATTTGGGAAATCAGTGGCAATCAACAATAACCAGATCGTCGTTGGTGCTCCGGGAGAAAGTGACCAGGGAGCTGCCTATTTTTACAAGAGCTCTTCCTGGTCCAATCCTGAGCTGTACGACATGAAGCTCGAATCTGGTGATATTTCTCCAGGAGATGATTTTGGTTATGACGTTGCTGTCAGCGGTTCCACTATTGGGGTGGGGGCACCATGGCATAGTCCTTCGGGAGCCGTCTACCTTTTCAAAATTCCACCTGCCATTGTTTTGGGCTCCCTCCATCCCCACACGACCAAACTTTTGCCCGCAAATGCTGTAGAAAATGCATATTTTGGTCGTTCCGTGGCCATGAATGATAGTGCGGTAGTGGTCGGCACACCCTATCAGGCCATTGGAGGACGAATTTCCCAGGGACAGATCCACCTCTTCTCCAAGGGGGCAGCTTGGCCCGGAACAGAGGGTGCTCCTGTGGAAATGACGGAAAATATTCACCTGACCAACAGCGATGGCGCCGCCAATGACACTTTTGGCTGGAGTGTGGCCATTGCCCCCGACAACAGCCTGGCATCAGGAGCCTTTTACAGTAACACCAATGGTGTTGTCCACCAGGGTTCTGCCTACGTTTTTATTGCAAACAATTCCACAGAAGCGGCAAAGCTGACTGCCAGCCAGAACCTAAGTGGAGATCGATTTGGCAGCGCTGTCGCTGTCAGTGGGGACACTGTGGTGGTTGGTGTCCCAAAACATGACACCCATGGAATCACTGATCAGGGGGCAGCCTATGTCTTTACCCGGCAATTAACCAACTGGACGGACATGACCCCGGTAGCCCTTCTCTTTCCCGGAGATGGCGCAGTGGGCGACCAGTTTGGAGAAGCTCTTGCCATCAGCAGTGATACCGTGGTGGTTGGTGCCCCCTATCACGACATCGGGGGCCACCTCAACCAGGGTGCCGCCTATATCTTTTCCAAGCCGGCAGGCGGCTGGGATGGAGAACTGTCACACACGGCTAAACTGAGTTCAGCCACAGGTACAGCCTCTGATTATTTTGGGGACGCTGTTGGCATCGATGGCAACACCGTGATCATAGGCGCCCCAAACGAAGGGGCACAGGGGGCAGTCCACCTCTTCGACAAACCTGCAGGCCAGGCCTGGGGAGACGCAAGCGGTCCCACGACCAGACTTGTTGCTTCAGATGGCGCCGCTAACGACGGGTTCGGAAACAGCGTCTCCATCAGCGGCAATACGGTTGTGGTTGGTGCCCCCCAACACGACACAAACGGAAATGGAAACCAGGGTGCAGCCTATGTCTTTGTCGAACCCACCAATGGCTGGGAGAGTATCTGGACTGATATGTCCGAAACTGCCAAACTCTCTGTATCTACTGGCGACATCGCTGATAGCCTTGGCGAATCAGTAGCAATAAGTGGAGACACCATTGTTACAGGAGCGCCATGGCATGCCAACCAAGGTGCAGCCTTCGTCTTCCAGAAACCCGGATCAACCTGGACAGACATGACCACAGCTACAGCGAAACTGACTTCCTCTGATGGGTATACCCAGCAACAATTCGGCCATGGTGTTGCCATTAGTGGAAATACCATTATCTGCAGTACGTTGGTAGACAACACTGAACAGGGAGCCGCCTATCTCTTCAGGAAATCTGGGGCTAGCTGGACAGACAGCCAGGAGAGCGAAAAACTTGTTGCCGCTAATGGACAGGGTTCTGACTGGCTGGGGGCTGCCGTTGGCACAGACGGAGAGACGGTTATTGCCGGAGCTCCCGGCGTGGATTTTGATCTATCAGACAAACAGGGGGCGGCGTATCTATTCGATATCCGGAATACATTTCCCTGGGCCATGTTTTTGCCGGCAATCGTGAGCCCTAAGCAATAGAAAAGGATATTTTCCGGGGGAATAACCGATGACAAAATATCTATCCGGACTCTTTTTTTCTCTGAGTCTTCTGCTCCAACTACCAGGATTAGCTTCGGCATCCTGCACTATTCCAGGTACTGAGAGGAGTTGCGAGGAACTTGTCTCCGAACTTCCATGGCCCTTCATTATCCATGTAAAAGAGACAAAACCGATCCGAATCACCTACCTGAATTCACAGGAAAAACAGCAATCAAATCTGTATTTAAAGATGTTCCTGGAGATCAGTGACCATGAAAACCGGGATGCCGCGGCTGAGGACTTTTCCCGGATTCATCAAAAAGCAGACCCGGACATGGGACTCAGTTATGGCTGGGACCTGGTGACGATCCGGGATAAGCAGATCTACCATCTCCATGCAGACTGCACCCTGTCAGAACCGTACTTCAATTCCATGGTGGAAAGTCTGGAGCGTATAATCGGCCCGTCCAACAAGTATCACTATCAGGCCCTGCTCTGCCGCTGCGGCGGCGGCTGCAAGTTATCCAAATAACATACTGGAAAGAAAATGGCTGGCAGGATCGATCCGCAAACAAAACAGGAACTCAAGGAACTTCTGGGCGAATTGGGACCGGACACGCCAATTCTTCTCATTTCCAATCTCACGGTAATTGTCCTGGCTATGGTCCAGGGCTGGAGCATCCTCCCCCTCCTCTGGGTCTACTGGTGGCAAAACGTCATCATCGGCTTTTTCAACTGGCGAAGGATAAAACAGCTGAAGAACTTTTCCACAGAAGGATTCAAGATCGATGGAAGTACTGGAAAGCCTACTGAAAAAACGAAGATGGATACCGCCCTCTTTTTCCTGCTCCATTACGGTGTCTTCCAGCTTTTCTACCTTGTATTTATCATCACTCTGGCCGAGAGAGTAGAATACGGTGTCTTTCTCTCAGCCACGGTGGGTATCGCCATATTTTTCTTTAATCACTTTTTTTCCTACCGCTACAACCTGAAAAAAGACCTGGCCTCCATCCCCAACATCGGCACCTTGATGTTCTTCCCCTACCTCCGGGTCATCCCCATGCACCTGGTCATCTTTATTGGTCTCTGGGCCGGCAGGGGGTCACGGATTGAACTCTTTTTCTTCCTCCTGTTAAAAACCGGGGTTGACCTGCTCATGCATGTCGTCCAGCATGTGGATTGGAGTGAGACGAAGAAAAAGAAGAATCAAAGGTCAGTGGAAAAACAGGAGGAGCAATCCGGGAAGAAACGGATAACGCTCAAGGCACGACTCAAGCTCTGGTTCCTTCTAGGGTGGGCGGCATTCCTGGTCCTAGCTGTAATTGTCTTGCTGGTGGTGGCAAAAATAAACCGAGTATCCCCTTAACGGATAATAAGATTATGGAGTTCATTCACATCATCATCACGGATGGGAAACTCCTTCTCCAGAATACTACCGATCATCTCAATGGCCTGGCATAAAGCCTGACACGGTGTTTTTTTACGAATACCACGAGTAATGATGGCAACTGCCTCCTCCCACTGCTCACAGGGAATACGCTCACTGATTCCGCTGTCGGCAATAACCCAGGCGCGGTGCTCAAACAGTGAAATAAAAATAAGGATGCCGTTGGCATCACGGGTCTGATAGAGACGTTCTGTAAAAAAAGCGGCAAAGGCACTATCTTTTACCTCCACATCCATCTCATCGCTAAAGAGAAACAGACGTTTCAATCCAGGAACTGTCCTGATCAGGAGATGACTACCCAGGAATATGGGAAAAAAAAGGGAGAGAAAGACCCACAGGTTTGTCGATTCCAGCCAGAACAGATTTGCCGCCGGAGCTGTCAGCAGGAGCGCTGCAACCAGGGCAACTAAAGTGGCACCTCGTATTGGAGCCAGCGGGTAGTCATGGCTCTCGGCCACCAGCATGGGAACGATCTCACCGGAAGTTGTGCGCTCTGCGCTATGAACAGCGTAAGAGACTCTCTCCTTTTCATCTGCACTGAAGAAATTTTCTGCCATGGACTTCATGTTACCACCCTCCGGATGCACCGCCGCCGCCAAAGCCGCCACCGCCACCACTGAACCCCCCACCAAATCTTCCCGAGGAACCACCAAAACCTCCGGATCCCATGTAAAAGCCGCCACCACTCCCTGTAGACGCCGCACGGGAGGCGACAACCAGGCCTCCCAACAGTCCAATTGGAACCAGGGTCAGCAGCCAGAGGCCAAGTTGCGGCAAAAAGAGCAGCCCCAGAACGGGCGCCACGATGCCTCCAGTCACTGAGGCCGCAACCTTTTTCCGTTGAAAGATTTTGGCAATAAAACTAAAGGCAAAAAACAGCATAACAATTATTCCTGCGGGGTCAAACTCCTTACTTTTTCCGGAGGCAACTACACCGGAAGCGTCAAATTCTCCCTTAACCGCCTGAATCATGGCCTGTACACCATCACTTATACCCTGGTCAAAACGTCCCTTTTTGAAATTGGGGACTATCACTCCGTTGATAATCCGGCCGGCAGTAAGATCGGTCAGGGTCCCTTCCAGGCCGTACCCCACCTCTATACGCAGTTTTCTGTCATCCCGGGAGATGAGCAGCAGCGCCCCATTGTCATGCCCCTTTTGTCCAATCCCCCAGGTTTCAGCAACCTTGAGGGAATACTCTTCCAGGACTTCTCCTTCAAGGGATGGAATGGTCAGGACCACAAGCTGGGTGGAATCGCTTACCTCAAGGCTGGCCAACAGAGTATCAAGATTTGCAACTGTCTGCTGGGAGAGCATTGCGGCAGTGTCGTTGATCCTCCCGGTAAGAGGAGGGACTTCAAGGGCATTTCCGAGAGCCGGACAGAAAATACTCCACGGGATCAGCAACAGAAGCAACAGCCTGAAGCATAAAGATCGAGAGACAGTTTTCATAAATTAGAAAGAAACCTTCGGCAGGGTCTTGGCACCCTCTTCCGCCTTGAAATACTCTTTGCGTTCCAGGTGGAGAAGAAACTTATTGGTCAAATTGGCAGGGAAGCGGCGGATGGCGCCATTAAAGTCAGAAACTGCTGTATTATAACGCTGACGGGCCACATTAATTCGATTCTCTGTGCCTTCCAGCTGATTCTGGAGATCAAGAAAATTCTGATTGGCCTTAAGATCCGGATACCGTTCAACCACCAGAAGGAGTTTGGAAAGGGCTGAAGAAAGTTGTCCCTGCGCTGCCTGCAACTGCTGCATGGCAGCAGGATTACTTAGATCCTGTGCTGAAAGCTGCACCGTTCCCACTTTCGAACGGGCATCAACCACAGCCTGCAGCGTTTCCTTCTCGTGGGCAGCATAGCCTTTCACCGTCTCCACCAGATTTGGAATCAAATCCGAACGGCGTTGCAGAGTAGATTCAATATCACCCCAGGCCTTAAAAACAACCTCTTCTTTCGTCTGTAGAGTATTGTAGCCACATCCGGACAACACCACCGATACCAAGCCGACTAACACTAATAAAAAAAATTGTTTCATGGGTATGCTCCAAATCAGATATTTTTATTTACACACTTCATTCCTTCCTTCCCTACTTTATCAGGTCATTCATTTGGGGACAAGGAGATTGACAAAATTCCTCATCCTGCATATTACATTGAACATATTTGTTCATCTCTTCCACATGCCCCTCCCTAGTCGGACCGGCACCCACAAGACATTTCCCCGGGTGTTAAGAGATCATTCAAGAACCCACTTCCAACTTATAAGAATCAACCATGCAACACCAAAACATACCCTTAGTCCTCATATTCATCCTCTTCATGGTAGGATGCTCATCTGACAACGACGTCAGCCAAAGAAAAATCATCATTGATGACGCCCACATCCTGACAGGCCATGAGGAGTTAATGGCATCCTACAGGAAATATAACGAACAACTCCTCAAAGACTACCAATTGGATTTTCGAGTAATCACCACAGAAAGCGATGAAGATATCAACGGTTTTGCCAACAGGGCCTTCACACTATTTGAACAGGAAGATGCTCCAGAAACAGGGCGCGCCCTGCTTCTGGTAATCAACACCAGGCAGGATCTGGCTCGCCTTGAAGTCTCCATGGCCCTGGAACCTATTTACACTGATGCCTTTACCTCTTTCATCGAACATCAACATATGGTCCATTTTTTCCGTGACAACCGCATAGCAGAAGGAATATTTGCCACCACCGAAAGAATGTACACCCGTGCAAGAGAGGCAGTTGCAGGAAAAGAGTTTATGGCCGATATGCCAAGCCAGTCACTTGGTGGAGGAGCAAAAGTCACAGCGGACATCGGCCGGAAAGAGCTGAACATAAAATCCCACCAGGATGTTTCCGCATCTTCTGCTGATACCCCTCAAGACGTTCTGGAAAAGTATGTTCAATCTCGGCGAGACCACAACAACAACCCGGATCTTGATATCTTCACCAGTGAGACAAAGGATTTTTTTCGGAACTGGACGGTTACTCCTGTGCAGATGGACAATGAAGTCCGCTTCTTTACTCGATGTTATGACCCGCAAACACTGTTTTCAGATGACCAGGAGTTTGCCGTTATTCTCTACCCCATCAAGCAGCGTAAATGCAGTCCCTACTTTTTCAAGAAAGAGGCGGACAACTGGAAACTGGACTTTGCAAATATGAGTAAGATAATCCGCTTTAATCATGAGATGAAATGGCATCTCATCCTTAAGTGGAAGGAAAACATGGGAGACCAGAAATATGCCAGACTCACACAGAGCGACCTCCTGCCATCCGGAGTGAAAGCACTGCTTGCCCCCTATTTCTTTGCCTTTGAAGATTACACCTACGATACAAACGGCTATGCTTATGACTTCTGAATAGGATCTGTAACTCTATATCAGTTTTGATGGTGTCGTAAAAACTCTTCATCTACTTCGTTGTTGCAAATTTCACTATCATTACGACGTACTCTAGTACGCCGAAATAATAGCAAAATTCACACGCCTCGAATATGAAGCTTTTCACCCTAACTACCGGGCATA
>JAIPEF010000068.1 GCA_021737265.1 Desulfocapsa sp.
GGGGGCCAATCTACATACAGGATCTGGTTAATAATCAGTCCTTAGGTTGGGACGGCCTCTCCGGTGAAATCTATAATCTTACTTAACCTCATTAACACAATATTTTCTTTAGTTTTGATCATACAAGGTTGGGTTAGCGTCAGCGTAACCCAACAACCCATAAGCACCACTCTCCCGTAGCAGAAAGGTTGGGTTAGGCACGTCTTTTAAAAATGACAATCTCGTAAAAACCTCAAATTGCAGATGGTTAAGTAAAAAGCTTCATATTCGAGGCGTGTGAATTTTGCTATTATTTCGGCGTACTAGAGCACGTCGTAATGATAGTGAAATTAGCAACAACGAAGTAGATGAAGAGTTTTTACGACGCCATCAAGGTTTCTAATAATCATTTTGCATCCATTAAATTAGGCGGCGGCAAGCGCTGTGCTGATGGCCTTGTCCAGAATGGCAAAGCCTTCATCAATCAAGGACTCGCTGATAATCAGTGGTCCAAGGAATTTTATAACCTGTCCATCTGAGCCTGCGGTTTCAATGACCAGACCATTTTCAAAGCAAATGTTGCAGATTTTGGATGCCAGTCCCGGATCGTTAAATTCAGCTCCCCAGATCATGCCGTAACCGCGCACATCGTTAATATGATCAGCATATTTTGCGCTGAGCCCCATCATTTTTCCTTCCACTATCTTTGATTTACCTTTGAGCTCCAAGGAGAACTTCTCGTCAGACCAGTAATGATCAATGGCGACCCGGGATGCTACAAAGGCAAGATTGTTGCCGCGGAAGGTGCCGGAGTGTTCGCCCGGGGTCCATTTGTCCAGTTCGGGCTTGAGAAGGACTAAGGACATGGGATGACCGGCCCCAATGGATTTGGAAAGGGTGACAATGTCGGCCTCAATGCCTGCCCGCTCAAAGCTGAAAAAATCGCCTGAGCGGCCATTGCCGATTTGAATGTCGTCAATAATCAATAAAATATCGAAGTCGTCACATATTCTCCGCATGGCGCGCAACCATTTCTCGCCGGCGACATTGATGCCCCCCTCGGCCTGGATGGTTTCCATGACAATGGCGGCGGGTAATTCGGTGCCACTGGAATCGTCGCCGAGGATCTTGCGCAAATAGGCGATGGTATTGACCTCCCCGCCGAGGTAGTTGTGGAAAGGCACCTGGGTGGTATAGGCGGGGACACCGTAATTTTCATCGTGGTAGTAAGTGTTGCCGGTAATACTCAAGGCACCCATGGACATGCCGTGAAAACCATTTGTGAATGACATCACCTGGGTACGCTTTTTCACTTTGCGGGCGATTTTAAGGGCTGTTTCCACAGCATTGGTGCCGGTTGGCCCGACAAATTGCAGCTTATACTCCAGGTTGCGCGGTTTCAGGATGTTGGTCACAAAGCTTTTAATGAATTCGCGCTTGGCAACTGTCGCCATATCCAGGGCATGGCCAATGCCGTTGTTTTGCAGGTAGCGAATCACGGCATCATTTATAATCGGATTATTATGACCATAATTCAGGGCGCCGGCCCCGGCAAAAAAGTCAATATAACGCTTGCCGTCCTCATCCCAGATTTCCGCACCTTGGGATTTGGCAAAGATGGTCGGAAAGGAACGAATATAGCCACGAACTTCTGATTCGTACTTGTTAAATATTGATAAAGGCATAGTTGTATTCTCTTAGCTTATGGATTCGATTAAGGTTGATAAACTCGTAAAAACTTCGATTTCCGATGGATAAGTATTATATCCGGGAGTTAGGGTGAAAAGCTTCATATTGGAGGCGTGCAATTTTTCTATCATTTCGGCGTACATACGGTACGTCGTAACTCTTGGCAAAGCTGCTGAATACTTTTTGTGAAGCCGTGTTGGATGGGCCAATAATTGTGGATAACGTATCCACCCCGGCTCGGTGAGCCTGGTTTTTTTATCAGGGTTTTAAAGAGCACTTTAACCAGTATCTTACCACCCATACATATGGAAGGCAACGGCCACTTGCCAAACAAAAAGCGTATGAGGGGCATCCGGCCGAAGATAAGCTGAATTCATATAGTAGCATAACCTTCGTAGGTTATGCTACTATATGAATTCAGCACTTGTTCTTTCGATGGGGAGAGTGAAAATAATCCCATCCCTTACTCTGGAATTTACTCTGGGGATTATAGAGGAATGAACTCATGACAATGAACGGGGTGGTCCGGATTCTATTGATATGCGTATTTGGTTACGCGTTGCTTCTCACCTTTGTGTATTTTTACCAGAACCGGCTGCTGTTTCTACCTGACATCCCCTCCCGTGCAGTGGACAACCTGCCATCTATGGTAAATCTGGCCTATGAGCCGGTGGAACTGCTAACCAGTGACAAGGTCCGCCTGGATGGCTGGTTTATTCCCGCCCCCAAGGAACGGGGGGTAATCCTCTTCTGCCACGGCAATGCCGGCAACATCTCCCACCGCCTTGATTCACTGCTGCTCTTCCACAAAATGGGCTACAGTACCTTTATTTTTGACTATCGGGGCTACGGCCGCAGCCAGGGCAAGCCATCCGAATCAGGTACCTACCTGGATGTGGAGGCAGCCTGGCGATATCTGACCGACAAACGTTCCATAGCACCGTCACGAATTATCCTCTTCGGCCGTTCACTCGGCGCAGCCATCGCAACACACCAGGCCACCCTCCATTCTCCTGGAGCGCTGATCCTTGAATCAAGTTTTACCTCTGTGCCGGACATGGCTGCAGAGCTCTATCCCTTTCTGCCGGCCAGGTTGCTGAGCCGGCTCGATTACAATGTTCACCAGCTGCTGCAGGAGGTCTCCTGCCCGGTACTGGTGGTGCATAGCCGGGATGACGAAATCATCCCTTTCAAGCATGGCCGGGCGTTGTATGCAGCAGCCAATGAGCCAAAGCAGTTCCTTGAGCTTCGCGGCGGCCATAACGATGGTTTTCTCCTGGCGGGCCAGATCTATATCCAGGGGCTGGATAACTTTTTATCAGAGTGGATCGAGTGAAAATTCCTCTCTATCCCAGTGGAGTCCGACAATGGCTGTCGGCCCTGGCGCGGATAATTTTTCTTAGCCTGCTGCTTATCACTGCCATGCTTTTCTTTGTTCACATGCCCAGCTCCTCTTTCATCGGTCCTTTACCCTCGCTGACTTTACAGGAACAGCAGACATCTGAATTGCTGAGGAAACATGTTTACACCCTGGCCCGGGACATTGGTCCCCGCAATATCTGGCGAACCTCTTCCATGCCCGCCACCGTCGCCTACCTGGAAAAGGTGTTGCTTGACCTGGGTTATGCAGTCAGAAAACAGGAGTTTTCTGCGTACAATATCACAGCAATCAATCTGGAAGTCGAGATCACCGGCAGTCTCAAGCCTGAGGAAATAGTGGTAATCGGAGCACATTATGACACGGTCCCAGATAGTCCCGGTGCCAACGACAACGGTTCAGGCGTTGCGGCCCTGCTGGAACTGGCCCGATTGCTTGCTGACACCATTCCTGACCGCACTATCCGACTGGTGGCCTTTGCCAACGAGGAGTCTCCTTTTTTCCTCAGTGAGGATATGGGCAGTCGTCACTATGCGAGACAGGCCCGCAAGCAACAGGAGAATATCGTGGCCATGCTCTCGCTGGAGACCATGGGCTATTACAGTGATGTCCCCGTCAGCCAGCAGTACCCGTTTCCTTTCTCCCTCTTCTACCCCGACACTGCCGACTTCATCGGTTTTGTCTCCAATGTCCGCTCCCGGCACCTTGTCCGGGGGGCCATCGCTTCCTTTCGTCATCATGCCCAATTTCCCTCCGAGGGGATAGCGGTACCGAGTTTTATTACCGGTATTGCCTGGTCCGATCACTACTCTTTCTGGCAGGAAGGCTATCCTGCGATCATGGTCACCGATACCGCCTTTTATCGTTATCCCCACTATCATAGCTACGCGGACACCCCGGAAAAACTTGACTATAAACGTCTGTCCCGGGTTGTAACCGGCCTGAGCCACACCATCCTGGATCTGGCTACCCAGAAATGAAGAACTGAACTTCAGGAGCACACCCCCTCTTCATGACTTGAGAGTTGAAAGGGCAGCCAGACCGTAGGCTGCACAGGCAATGAGCATAACGGCTGAAAATCCAAGCTCAACTGCAACGATGGTGGCCAATCCTGTGGACACCACCGAAACACAACCGTTAATGCCCCAGGCCCAGGCTGCCTGACTTTTACTGTGTCTGGCCAGCCGTTCTAGTCCCAGTGGAAACGGCATCCCCATCGCCATTGCCGGCGGACCAATCAGGAGCAGGAAAAAGAGCGTTTTCCAGATTGTCGGCAGAGTGATCGCCTGGTGCAGCAGCGGTGGCAGGATAAAAAAGTAGAGAAGAAGGAGAAGGGATACCAGGGCCGCAGCCAGACCGTGACCTGAACGGTGGCCCAGAAGACGACCGGATACCAGGCTGCCGATTCCGGAAAAGACCAGCAGGCTGCTGATTCCTGCTGCAACAGCAAAGATGGGGTGCCCGAAGAAGAGTACCAGTTCGTGGATCAGCATGATTTCAAAAAACATGTAGCCCAGTCCCAGGCCACTGAAGAAAGGGAAACTCCAACTCTTCAATCCGGTGCGACCGGGGAGACCTAGACGAACGAGGGGGAGAAGGATGAGAAGGACTGCCGCCAGACTCATCTGAACAAAACTGACGAGAACAATGAGGTAGCCCAGTTCAAAAAAAGGCAAGGATCGCTCACCGAACAAGCGTACCAGGTGAGGAATGGACTTCCAGCGCAAAAACTGGGAGAAGAAGGGACGGTTGTCGCTCACCGGTCGCAAATTGAAATCGTAGCTGGTGTAAAGTTCCCGGCGGCTGGCTGGCAAAAAAAGTGTATTGATGTCAGCAAAAAATCCAGGGTCAGCAGGAGTATGGTAACGAACACGCTCCTTTTCCTGCAGCCCTGGCAACAGGGTGGGATCAAACTGCAGCCGTTCACAGAAACTGCGAACCTTTCTGAGATCGCCACTGGTGAGGGGTGAGCGTTTCAGGATAAAGGTTATCATGTTCCAGCCCCGCACTGCCGCCACATGAGAATGAGGATCCACCCCCATCTTCTCCAGGCTCTCCCCAATGGTGGCCCCCAGACGCAGCGGGTTGCGGCTGGGAGAGTCAAGCCAGGTTGAAACCTGTAAAACACCATTGGGAGAGAGGTGCTGCCAGAGCTCAATGAAGGCCTCCCTGGTCAGAAGATACTGTTCCTGTAGGGCAAAGAGCCCTGAAGCCCCGCCAAAGCTCCCCACAGTTGGGAGGGTAATCAGGTCATAACGCTCCTGGTCAAAGGCAAGCCAGTTTCGGGGAGCCAGGGAGGAATAGTGTACCTGCGGATGGTGAATTGGATCCGCATCGCCTGCACCATAGAAATCGGCAAGAACTTCAACTGCCTCTTGATGCGGGTCAACGGCCACAATTCTCTCCGCTCCGTTTTCCAGGGCATGGAGAATATCCCTACCCGTTCCGGCCTGAAGGACAAGAACCCGGTCTCGTTGAGCCATCGCATAGGGCAGGTCGGCCGCAGTCGCCCTCAGGAAGGATGGGTCTCCACCACTCACTGCTCCGAACCAGTTACCATTGATGAAAACCGCTGCTTTTACCCCCGGCACTTCCCCACCATAGGTCAAACTGAGTCCCGGGGCATGACGCAGAGCCGGGGCCGTTACCAGCTGTACCATACCATAAGGGCTGGGGTTATTACTGACAGTTTCGGCCCCTGGCAGATCCAGGGTACGGCTGATATCCTTATACTGGGAAACCTCTATTTGTGGTGGACGCCAGGCAACAGCTGTGATGACAGCCAGGACAAGAACCCCTCCAGCAAGGAGAGCTTTGCGTCTGCGAACGGGGATGACGAGGAAACCTGCAGCCCATGGCAGCAGGGCGGTCAGTGCAGGGAGCTGTTGCGGCAGGAAGAAATACATGAGGGAAACAGCACCCAATCCACCGATACCGGACCCAACCAGGTTGGCACAGTAAAGAGTGTTAATCCGACTGCTGAAGCTGACAAAAACCAATCCCAGCGGAAGCGCTCCAAGAAAAAACACCAGCAGGTAGATACACTGACTCAACAGCAGCAAACCTGTCTGGCCCGGTTCGACAAAGAGGAGGCAGATATCAAAACGACTGGTCATTTCCCGGGAAAGGGGGATGGCCAGGACCATGAGGGTTGCACAAGCAAACATTAAAACTGGCAGAAGCCACTCCTGGTGACGGAGCAGGAGACTACGGTAGAGGGAGATGATTGTGCCGCTTGCCCCAAAACCGAGCAGGGCAACGGAAATAACCAGGTAGGCGAAATGATGCCACTGAACAAGGGCCAGGAGTTGCATCTGCTCCAACTGAAAAGCGATCAGAGAAGCGGAGAGCAGGATAAGGGCCAGATGGAGTCGCAGGGTTGGAGCAGAATCCCTGTTCACTGTGCCCTCCGGAAGGGAACAAAACGCACCGGCATCAGGCTGCGGGTGGTGATTTCTCCCCCTCTTTTTTCCACCAGCATTAGATGTTGGACATAAAAAGGAGAACCCACCGGAATGATCATCCGCCCTCCCTCTTTCAGCTGACCCAGGAGCGGAGGGGGAATGAACTCAGCAGCGGCTGTAACCATAATGGCATCAAAGGGGGCGGCTTCCGGCCATCCATGATAGCCATCCCCCTGCCTGGTCTTCACCCCGGTATATCCCAGTACCTCCAGTCGCCTTGCGGCACTCTTTGCCAGTTCCGGGATGATCTCAATACTATGCACCCGGTCGCTCATTTTGGCGAGGACGGCCGCCTGATACCCTGAACCGGTGCCTACTTCCAGCACCTTGTGTTGGGGCTGAACACGCAATATCTCAGTCATGTAGGCAACGATATACGGTTGGGAGATGGTCTGGCCATAACCGATGGGAAGAGGACCATCCACATAGGCCTGCTGCTGAAGATGCTCGGGAACAAAAAGATGGCGCTTGACTGCGGCCATGGCACGCAACACCTTCAGATCAGAAACACCCCGTTTCTTGATCTGACTGTCAACCATTTGCTGCCGCTTCTTATAAAACCTCTTCTCGTCATCATCCCATGCCTCAGAAAGGCTCCCTGAAAAAGCAACACAAATTAACAGCGCAAAAAACAGGAGTCTCGGCTTCCCCCCCCAGCAAATCAGCCGCCCCGGGTTCCTGTTCTGTCCTGTGGCCAGTTTCTTGAATGCCATGACTATTTCCCTCTGGCAAAAAAGGTGATACTGTTCTCATAAAGAACAGTTATAATGGCGTAGTATTTATACCTTTTTCAGGTGAAAACTCTCCATCTACTTCGTTGCACCCTGAAAACGGGTATAAATGCGCCCGCAGGAAGTACTCTTGGGGTACATTTTTTATTTCATTACGACGTACTAAGGTACGTCGTCAACCTGCTCATTGTACTCTGGAGCCATAAAACATGATCAGATTATTTATTGCCCTGGATTTACCGGGAGAGATCAAAAAGACGCTCCGCCTTTCCTGTCCCGACCTGCCCGGTGCCCGTTGGGTTCCGAATAACCAGACCCACCTCACCATCCGTTTCATAGGGAGCGTCGATAAGACTCTCTTTCATGATATCCATGAAACCCTGAAGGCCATCAAGGCAAAACCGATCACCATGACTCTCAATGAGATCGGTTTTTTCCCCTCCAGGAAGAGAGCCAGGGTCCTCTGGGTAGGAATTGAGAAAAACAGTCGGTTGATACAACTGCATAACCAGGTTGAATCAGTACTGACCAGCCTCGCCCTGGAGCAGGAAAAGCGGAAATTTGTTCCCCATATCACCCTGGCCCGTTTTAAAAAAGTTCCATCAATACCCAATTCCGGCCAATTCATGGCCAACGAAACTCTCCTTTCCACCCCTCCATTTATAATTCACCACTTTTCCCTTTACTCCAGTGTATTGAGCTCCACGGGGGCTGTTCATCAGGAGGAAGGACGTTATCCTTTGCACTGCTGACACCCCGCCCGGAAAAGAAAAACTGTCACTGTCACGCTCTCATTCTGGAGACAGCGATCTACTCAACTTCAGCTGCCAATGGTTCCCCTGTCTCTTTCCGCCGTATAAGTTCTTCGAGATAGCTTCCCTCAATTTTTTCCTTTTCCAGGAGTTCCGTCACCGCCTCTTCAAGGATTTCTCTTTTTTCATCCAGAATCTTCATTGCCACCGTATACTGCTCGTCTATAATGTTACGCACCTCCTCATCAATGATTTGAGCCGTTTTCTCACTGTAGTCACCTGTTGCACTCTGCCTCTGGCCCTGCTGCAGGAAGAGAGCCTGCGGTTCGCCCTTATAATAAACCTGTCCGCCTTTTTCGCTCATTCCATACTCGACAACCATGCTCCGCGCTATGTCGGTGGCCTTTGCCAGATCATTATGGGCACCGGTGGAAATATCCTGAAAAATCATTTCCTCAGCAGCCCTGCCACCAAGCAGGGAGGCAACCTTTCCAAGGAGTTCGGTCTTTGTCATAAGAAACCGATCTTCGGTGGGAACCTGCATGGTATAACCCAATGCTGCAATACCGCGTGGAACAATGGTTATTTTTTTCACCGGATCTGTGCCTGGCAAAGAAAGGGCAACGAGGGCGTGGCCCAACTCGTGATAGGCAACTATTTTTCGCTCCTTTGGGTTGATCAGCCGGTTCTTTTTTTCAAGTCCGGCAACGATACGCTCAACTGCCTCCTCGAACTGCACCTTTTCTACTGTTTTTTTTCGGGCCCGTACTGTCAAAAGAGCGGCCTCATTGACCAGGCTGGCCAGATCGGCACCCACCATACCCGGAGTCATATTAGCGAGCTCTTCCACATCGATGTCACCAAGTTTCTGTATCTTTTTGAGGTGTACCTTCAGGATCGCAATGCGCCCCTGTTTATCGGGCCTATCAACAAGAACCTGGCGGTCGAACCGTCCCGGCCGTAAAAGAGCAGGGTCAAGCACTTCGGGGCGGTTGGTGGCAGCCATCAGGATAACCCCCACATTGGGATCAAAACCATCCATCTCCACAAGGAGCTGGTTGAGGGTCTGCTCCCGCTCATCATGACCGCCCATCCCCCCAAAGCCACGGGCCTTGCCAAGGGCGTCCAGTTCATCAATGAAGACGATACAGGGCGCATTGGCATTGGCCTGATCAAAGAGGTCGCGCACCCGGGCCGCGCCCATGCCGACAAAGAGTTCAACAAACTCAGAGCCGCTGATGCTGAAAAAGGGAACCTGGCTCTCACCGGCAACGGCCTTGGCGAGCAGTGTTTTACCGGTACCGGGAGGGCCGACCAGGAGAATACCCTTGGGCAGGGAGCCGCCAAACTCAAGATATTTATCAGGATTTTTCAGAAAATCAATCACCTCCACGAGTTCTGCCACGGCCTCATCCACTCCGGCCACATCTTCGAAACTGACCCCCACATCCTCTTGTTTATGGACCTTGGCCTTGTTTTTACCAAGAGTCATAAAACCTGGCTGCTGGGCGGACAGGCGTTTCATAAGAAAGAACCAGATGCCGACAAAAAGAAAAACCGGAATTATCCAGGATAAAATATCACGCAAAAGGGTCGATTCGATGGTCGCAGAATAATTAACATGGTATTTATCCAGGAGTTCAGAGGTGT
The DNA here is from genome assembly GCA_021737265.1 of Desulfocapsa sp. Classification (GTDB taxonomy): domain Bacteria; phylum Desulfobacterota; class Desulfobulbia; order Desulfobulbales; family Desulfocapsaceae; genus Desulfocapsa. The sequence goes on from JAIPEF010000068.1 coordinate 9,644, forward strand.
CAGGATCAACCCGAACCGTTCTGAAATAGACATCTTCCTCAGAGCTGGACTCCGATTTCATCAGACCCTTGATTTGTTTTTCCGTAATAGAGACCTCAATAATGTTGCCTGCTTTCAGTTTCTCGACAAACTGACTATAGGGAATTGTCTTTACCACATAGGTTGAGGCAAGATAGTTTTGGACAATCAAGACGACCCAGATACCGATAATAAAATACCAGATCGAGACCTTATGGTGCTTTTCCATATTCATTTTTCACTCCGGATGTTTTTCTGATCGAGACGTTACTATTTTACCCGAATCATTAAAAAAGACAAAGTTGCAGGTGTGTTTATATACTATTCTATCACATTTTTTCGGATGATTGCGAAAATCCGCAAATTCTTCCGACTACAGGACCACAGGGAGCTGTCTCTCCCCTTCTCCGGGATTGAAATGGAGTGCATTCCATTTCATCCCTTTGCTTTAACTGACTGAGCTTTTGTTGACTTCGCTTGACAAGCGGGCTCTGCGACTGATAAAATTCATACATGACAATACGATACTTAAGGATAGCCATTCTTCTCCTTCTCCTGCCCTGTCTCCATGGTTGTGCCAGGATGATTGCCGGTTCGCTATTGGCTCCGACAATGGCCAATCTACAGCGTCAGACGGATATTGACCTTGTCTGCGAAGGAACACCCTCCTTTCTGCTGATGATTGACAGCATGGTCGCATCAGCCCCAGACGACAAAGAGCTGCTGGCAATGGCCACCCAGGCCTTTGTCGGCTATGCCGCGGCCCTGGATGCCTGTGGCAAACCTGAACGGGCAGCCACGGTAAGCATCAAGGCCAGGCTCTATGGCATGTCCCTGCTCTGGGATTGTGATGATTTGCATGGAGTCTGCACCCTGCCCTTTTCCGAACTGGAGCAGACCCTGGCCGACCTGGACAGAGAAGATATAGAAAGGCTGTTCTGGGCCGGCAACGGCTGGGCGACATGGATTCTTCATCAGCAAGGCTCTCCGGCATCTCTGGCACAGCTGGTTCGGGTGGAACAGATCATGCTCCGGGTCCTTGAACTGGACGAGACCTACTACCATGGTGGCGCCCATCTCTTTCTCGGTGCATACTATGGTTCAAAACCGCCGCTTCTTGGTGGAAAACCTGAGACCAGCCGCAGCCACTTTGAACATGCCCTTGCAATCAGCGACAGGCAGTTTCTTCCAGCCCTGGTTCTCTATGCTCAGACCTATGCCCGGATGGTATTTGACCGCGAACTCTTTGTCACCCTGCTCCAGGAGGTGCTTGACTTCCCCCTGGAGAGTCGGCCGGAGACAGCCCTTGCCAACCGGGTGGCCAAGCGGAATGCAACCAGTCTGCTCAAGCAGACAGAGCAGTTTTTTTAGTACCTTGGAAATCATTTTCCTGTTTTTTGAGAATTATTTCGTAAAAGTAGTTATCTCGGCTTACCCCCGTTTCCCCCGGCTAGGAGTGAAGCATGTATTGTTATAAGCGTTATGTCCAACTACTGACCCTTCTTTTCTGCATTCTGCTTCTCTGCTGCACTGCACAGGCGGCTAAAGCCAAGTACATGTTCAAGGTGGCAAGCATAGCGCCTGAAAACAGTATCTGGACTAAACGTTTTCACGACTTCATTACAGAGGTGAGTGAGAAGAGTAACGGTGAAATAGGATTTAAGGTATATCCCGGTGGTATTATGGGAGATGACCGGGCCATGTTTCGTAAAATGCAGATAGGCCAACTGCAAGGTGGTGGCTTTACCATGACCGGTATCGGTAGCGTGGTACCGGATTTCCGCGTCATGGGTATTCCTTTCCTCTTTCGTTCCTACGAGGAGGTCGATTATGTACAGGAAGGATTACTGCCTTCTTTCAGCAAGGCCTTTGCTGAGAAAAACCTGGAACTCATTGCCATGACAGAGGTAGGCTTTGTCTACTCCATGTCCACCTCGCCGATAGCCACCCTTGATGAGTTTAAAAAGAGGAAAACCTGGGCTCCCGAAGGTGACCCTATCAGTACCGCCTATCTGCAAACCCTGGACATCACCCCGTTGCCTCTGGCAGTTCCCGATGTCCTCACCTCTCTGCAGACCGGGATGGTGGAAACAGTGTTTAATTCCCTTTACGGATCCATTGTTCTCCAGTGGTTCACTAAAGCACAATATATCTCAGACATTCCTTTCGGCTATGCCTATGGCGCTCTGTTGCTGGATCGTGAAAGATTCACCCGCCTGCCTGTCTCCTATCAGGCGATGATCAGGGAAACAGCCATAAAGCATTTCGCTATGCTCATCACCGATACCAGAAAAAGCAACAGCGACTCCAGGCAGGTACTGCAAGACAACGGGGTGTCTATGGTTACCCCTGATCCTGAAACTGTACAGGCTCTTCACAACATGCGTGACAAAACGATGCAGCGCATACAGAACACATCATTCAGTCCGCAAATTTATAATGAAGCGATGCAGCTGCTGAATAATTACAGGAAGCAAAACCCGTAAGGGCGCCTTCTCTCAACCCCCATGGTGTGGCATGGACTGCAGAAAGCTGGGCCGACAGAGTTTGACTATTGAAAAACGGCTAATTGACACTCTCCTCTGCCTGTTGCTGGTAGTCTTGATTGTCCTTGCCTGTCTCCAGATCTGCCTCCGCACCTTCTTTTCCAGTGGCCTGCTCTGGGCCGATCCGCTACTGCGTTATCTTGTCCTCTGGTGCGGCATGTTTGGTGCAGTGGTGGCAACCAGGGAAAATAAACACATTGCAATTGATGTGGTCGGCTACCTGGCCCCGGAACAGGCAAAACCATGGATAGGGCTTGGTATTAACATCTTTTCCACCCTTGTGGCGGCAGTACTTACCTGGGCGGCAATCATCTTTGTCCGTAACGAATTTCACTTTGGTAACTCCCCCCTGCTTTCTGTCCCTTCATGGATCTGGAACCTGATATTCCCCATGGCCTTTGGTCTGATCACCATCCACTTTATCCTGGCAATAGCCACTGATATCAGAACAGGTACCTCCCTGGGCAGAGGCCGTGATAGAGGAAGTACCCAATGAACAGTCTCAAGCTGCTCATTCTGGCCATGGCCCTGCTGGGCAGTCCTTTATTTATTGTTATCGCGGCCGTGGCCCTGCTCTCGTTCTACAGTGTGGAGATCGATATCTCGGTGGTCATAATTGAGATGTCACGCCTGTCTGACACGCCCCTTCTCCTTGCCCTGCCCCTTTTTATTTTTGCCGGCACCATCCTCTCCGAAAGCGACACTCCAAAGCGGTTACTCAAGCTATCCCACCTGCTGCTGGGTTGGCTTCCCGGTGGGCTGGCCGTTGTCTCACTTCTGGTCTGCGCAGTCTTTACCGCTTTTACCGGCGCCTCGGGGGTGACCATCTTTGCTCTGGGTGGTCTGCTGTTACCGGCACTTCTCAAAGACCGGTATCCGGAAAAATTTTCCCTGGGCCTCATCACCTCGTCCGGCAGTCTTGGTCTCCTGTTCCCGCCCAGTCTGCCGCTGATTCTTTATGGTGTTATTGCCGAAGTCAGGATTGATCACCTCTTTCTGGCAGGTATCCTGCCGGGGATCTTGATGCTTATCCTTCTGGTGCTCTACTCCATGTACAGAAGCCCGCCCAAAACAGAGCAGCAGGGAAGGGTAAGTGCTCGGGAAATAGGCGCCGGCCTGAAAGAGACGGCCTGGGAACTGCCCCTGCCCTTTATTGTCCTTGGCGGGATTTACGGTGGGTTCCTGGTGGCCGGAGAGGCTGCAGCGATAACCGCCCTCTATGTGCTGCTGGTGGAAGTTTTTATCTATCGCGATATCAGCCTGCAGCAACTGCCGCAACTCATGGTAAAATCCATGATGCTTTTTGGTGGTATTCTTGTAATCCTTGCAGCGTCCATGGCAGCAACCAACTTCCTGGTGGATCAGGAGGTGCCCATGCGCCTCTTCGAATTCATCAGCCGGTACATCTCCAGCAAATACACCTTTCTCCTGCTGCTGAACATCTTCCTCCTCATTGTCGGCTCCATGCTCGATATCTTTTCCGCCCTGGTACTGGTGGTGCCTCTCATTGTCCCCATTGCCGTAGGCTATGAGGTGAACCTGATCCATCTTGGCATCATTTTCCTCACCAACCTGCAGATTGGCTACTGTACACCGCCGGTCGGACTCAACCTCTTTCTCGCCAGCTACCGTTTTGAACGGCCGGTGATCCAACTCTACGCCGCAACCATGCCTTTCCTGGGTCTGTTGATGCTCACCTTGATCATTATCACCTATTTTCCCCTGTTGAGCCTCTTCCTGGTTCGCCTTCTGGGCGGATGACCAGGATTATTAAGGAGATCGTGATGAAAAGACAATCAATACCCCGGCACCGGCTCACAAGGATGCAGTTTTTCATCACCGTCATGCTGCTGTTCATTAAAAGGGGTCAGATTCACATTAAATCTTTCGCATCAACGACAAACCAAGGGCAACCGTCCGGATTTAATTTGACTCTGACCCCTTTTAGTTCTGTTCTTTTCGCTGCTCTGCTCCTCATGAACCTCTTTGCCCATTCCCCTGCAGCAAGCGAGTTGAGCAATGAAGATGGTCACCCGGCAATTATCCTCGAAGTCAAAGGGGCCATCGGTCCCGGGGTCAGTGATTTTGTAAGACGGGGCCTTGAAAAGGCAAGAGATGCCGGGGCGGAGCTCTTTCTCCTGCAACTTGACACTCCAGGCGGACTGGACCTTGCCATGCGGGAGATTATCAAGAAAATCCTGGCCTCTCCAGTGCCGGTGGTAACCTATGTAGCCCCAAGCGGTGCCCGGGCAGCCAGTGCCGGAACCTATATCCTCTACGCAAGCCATGTGGCGGCGATGGCCCCGGCCACAAATATTGGTGCCGCAACTCCAGTGCAGATAGGTGGCCTGCCGGGCTTGAAGAAAAAAAATGACCAGGACGATGACCCAAAAGAGGAGAAGGAAACAAAAAGCCAGGGAGACACTCTCAGTAAAAAGATGATAAACGATGCAGAGGCCTACATCATATCTCTTGCAGAGAGGCATGGAAGAAACGGGGAGTGGGCTGCCAAGGCAGTGAGAGAGTCTGTGAGTATAAGCGCGGAAGAAGCCTTAGGCCTTGGGGTTATTGATCTGATAGCCGAAGACATCGATGACCTTCTCAACCAGCTCCATGGCCGGGAAGTTGTGATGACCTCAGGGATTCACCAGTTGAGCACGGAAAATATTCGTCTTGTCCGTATGGAAAAAGACTGGCGGACCAGGCTGCTGATCGTAATAGGTGACCCCAATATTGCATATATGCTGATGCTCCTTGGAATCTATGGTCTCTTTTTCGAACTGGCCAACCCGGGATATGTCCTTCCAGGGGTAATTGGTGGAACCGCACTGATTTTTGCTCTCTATGCCTTCCAGGTACTGCCGATCAACTATGCCGGATTGGCTCTCATCATCCTCGGCATTTCGTTTATGGTTGCAGAAGCCTTTACGCCAAGCTTCGGAATTCTGGGCATGGGGGGATTGCTAGCGTTTGTTTTCGGCTCCGTCATCCTGGTGGATGAAAAGAGTTTGCAGATCTCTCTGTACCTGATCGGCAGCACCGGGCTGATTTTTTTTGCCTGTATCTTCTGGCTTATAAGCAGGATGCTAACCATGCGGCGTAAAAAAGTGATCACCGGCGAAGAACAGCTTCTCGATTCTATTGGGCTGGTCATGGAAGATTTTACAGGAACTGGAAGGGTCTGGATCCTTGGTGAATCCTGGCAGGCCAGCAGCACGACTCCCATGAAAAAGGGAGAAAAAGTCAGGATTCTCAACCAGGAGGGCCTGAACCTTACGGTGGAACCTTTACAGGAGGAAAAATAGTATGACATTTGCACCCATTGCCTTTCCAATCGGCCTGCTAGTTGCTTTGATAGCGTTTTCTTTTAAGATCGTACCGGAATACCAGAGACTGGTGGTCTTTTTCCTGGGTCGTTTTCAGGCCGTGAAAAAGCCGGGCCTGCGCATTATTGTCCCAGGAATCCAGCAGATGCGGCGAGTGGATCTGCGGGTAATAACCATGGATGTGCCAAGTCAGGACGTGATTTCCCGGGATAATGTCACGGTTCGGGTTAATGCGGTCCTCTATTTCCGGGTGATTGATCCGGAAAAAGCAATTATCCAGGTGGAGGATTACTACAATGCCACCAGTCAGCTGGCCCAGACCACTCTGCGTTCGGTCTTGGGCCAACATGAGCTTGACGAGATGCTGGTGGAGAGGGACAAGATGAATGCCGATATCCAGCTGATAGTTGACAAACAGACGGACGCCTGGGGGATCAAGGTGAGCAATGTCGAGATCAAACATGTGGATCTTGACGAGAGCATGATCCGGGCCATTGCCAAACAGGCAGAAGCGGAACGGGAGCGGCGGGCCAAAATCATTCACGCTGAAGGGGAACTGCAGGCATCGGAAAAACTTCTGGCCGCGGCAAACATCATTTCCCAGAATTCACAGGCCCTGCAGCTCAGATATCTCCAGACCTTAACTGATATCGCCAATGATAACTCGACAACCATTGTCTTTCCCATGCCCATTGAGACAATCAAGGACCTGTTTCGCAAGCCGCCACCAGAGCAAGAAAACACTTCCGAGTGAGCCCTGGAATGCGAAAAACGGTCAAAACAGAAAAAAAACCGATTAAGCTCTGGCTCGAAGACATCGACGACGGAGCCATGGAGCAGGCAAGAAACCTTGCCAACCTGCCCTTTATCCACAGCCATATCGCCATAATGCCCGATGCCCATCTGGGCTACGGCATGCCCATCGGCGGAGTGATGGCAACCAGGGGAGTGGTGGTTCCCAATGCCGTCGGGGTTGATATCGGCTGCGGGATGTGCGCTCAGCAGACCTCTCTCCACTCTCTGGAAAGCAATACACTGAGAGCACTGCTGACCCATATCAAAAAGACCATCCCCCTGGGGTTCAAGCATCATCAAAAAGGCAGGGATCGGCGGTTGATGCCCAAACCAAAATCCGGTGTACCGATCAATGATTTGCCGCTTGTCTCCCGGCAGTTTGAAAACGGACGCACCCAACTCGGTACCCTGGGCGGGGGCAATCACTTCATTGAAATCCAGAAAGGCAGTGATGGCTTTATCTGGATCATGATCCATTCCGGGAGTAGGAACCTGGGCTGCCAGGTGGCCAACTTCTATAACCGGCTGGCCGGAAAAATGAGTTCCAAATTCGGCTCAACGGTTCCCGGGAACTGGCAGCTTGCTTTTCTCCCTATTGACAGTGAGGAGGGTAGAAACTATCTCCTTGAAATGAACTACTGTGTCGATTTCGCCTATATGAATCGAAAACTGATGATGGAACAGGTGAAAGAGGGCTTGCTTATGCTTGCCTCCCCGGTCCATTTTGGTGAATTTATTAATATTGCCCATAATTACGCAAGCCTTGAAACCCATTTTCACCAGGAAGTCCTGGTACACCGCAAGGGCGCAACACGAGCGGAGGAGGGAGAAATTGGTATTATTCCAGGCTCCCAGGGTACACCAAGCTATCTGGTGCGAGGCAAAGGAAATGTCCAGAGTTTTCGTTCCTGTTCCCACGGGGCAGGGAGAAAGATGGGCCGCAAACAAGCCCAGCGCAGCCTTGATCTCCATGAAGAACAGAAGAGGCTCGAAGACCAGAATATACTCCATGCCATAAGGAACAGGCGAGACCTTGATGAAGCAGCCGGTGCCTATAAGGATATTGATGAGGTTGTCGAAAACCAGCTGGATCTGGTTGAGGTGCTTGTCACCCTCAAACCTCTAGCGGTGGTAAAGGGCTAGGACTGCCTATTACCCATAACTACTGCCTTACAAAAACCCCGCAGGGGTTCAGTGGTATAGCCGGTGTGCTTTAGCCACCGGTTATATCCAACAACATAGGTCGTCCTGAAAGGACGGAGTGATCTCTTACTTCCACAGATACTGTTCATCATATGCCACACCATGACGTTGTAATAAGATGAAAAATTCATCTTTAAACGAAATAGTCCGATGCTGTTTTTCCTGATTTCTAACGTATTGATAAACTTATAAAAACTTCGATTTCCGATGGATAAGTATTTATGCCCGGTAGTTAGGGTGAAAAGCTTCATATGCGAGGTGCGTATTTTTTACGACACCATCAAATAAGATAAACTCGTAAAAACCTCAAACCTAGGATGGCTAAGTAAAAAGCTCCATATGCGAGGCGCGTATTTTTTATTTAATTTCGGCGTACTAAGGTACGTCGAAATTAAATAAAAAATGCAGCAACGAAGCAGATGGAG